>JBBQST010000039.1:0-16880 GCA_038213625.1 Thermoflexales bacterium | reverse complement strand
GACGCCCTCGCACCAGATGACGGTGCCGGACACCTGGGTCACCGGCATCTACTTCGTCAAATTGCAGCGGCCCGATACCGGTGGCGAGGGTTGCATCTACTTCACAGTGCGCGAAGACGATGCCGCACAACAGCGCCGAGGTGGCAACACAGGCAGTGCCGTGGGCAGCGATATTCTGTTTCAGCAAAGTGTCACGACTTATCAAGCCTACAACCCGTATGGCGGCAAGTCGCTCTACCAGTTCAACAGCAGCCAGTGCCACACCCTGTCCGAGGGGCCGCGCGCGGTCAAAGTGTCTTTCGACCGGCCCTACGCCCACCCGCTGTATGGACAAAACCAATTCTTTTTGGGCGATTTCCCAGTGGTCTATTGGCTGGAGGCGCAGGGCTACGACGTGAGTTACTGCACCAGCCTGGACACCCATCGCAGCGGCAAACCGGGTGAGGCGAATGGGTTGCTCGGCCACCGCACATTTTTGTCGGTCGGGCACGACGAATACTGGTCGCAGGAAATGCGCGATGCCATCATGGCCGCGCGCGACAGCGGGGTTCATCTCGCTTTTCTATCGTCGAATGTGAGTTATTGGCGGGTGCGGCTGGAGCCTGATCCGCACACGGGCCGACCCGACCGCGTGTTGTGCTGCTACAAGACAGCCGAAAGCGGCGCGGCCGATCCCATCAGCCCAACCAGCACCTGGCGCGACCCCGCAATACAGCAGCCCGAAAATAGCGTGGTTGGGATTCAATATGTCGGCGACAACGGCAGTTGTTTCTTTCCCATTCGCGTGTCGGCGGCGCAGGGCAAAGACCGCATCTACCGTCACACGCCGCTGACCCACATGGAGCCCGCGTCTTACACCGACGTGGGTCAGCGACTGGTGGGTTGGGAGTGGGATTCGGTGGTGGCCAATGGATTTGAGCCGCCCAACCTGACAGTCCTGGCCTCCACCCCAACCTATGGCAATGTGCTGGACGATGTTGGCCGTTTCTATATCACCGGCAAAGCCTCGTCCAGCATCGCGCGTTACATCGCGGCCAGCGGCGCCAGCGTGCTTGCCGTCGGCACCAATCAATGGGGGTGGGGGCTGGCTGTGTTTGAGCCGGATACACGGGTTCAACAGGTGATGTGCAATGTGCTGGCCGATATGGGTGCGTTGCCGGCAACTCCCGATGATGCGCTGGTGCTGGATACACCGGCTGCGGCCCCGTCGAAACGCCACTTTCGAGATGGCACACAGCCCGAACTGGACTTTATACGAACGGAGCCGCAGGCAAAATTTGGTCTCTCGGCCATTCATTCCACCCGTGCCTTGCCGGTCACCAGTGCCGATCCGGTTATTTCCAATGTGTCTTATGCGGCCGACCGAAATTCGATCACTCTATCCTTTGAAACCGACGTGGAAACGTTGGGGCAGGTTTGGATGCGGATTGCGCCGACCCGATCCGACTATCGCTTGTCGGCGGACCTGGGTTGGCGCCTGCCCATGGAGGTCTCGAACATCAGTGAGCCCTATGCCACGCGGCATCGGCTGTCGATCCAATCGTTGGACCCCGGGCACACCTATTACGCCACGCTTGTCGCCATGAATCGCGACTTGCGGGTCACGATTCTGGACGAGCAGCGTGTCGAGACGGCCCCTGGTAATGCCGTGGATACCCTGAAGTATTCGGCGCGAACGCTATATCGATCACTGCCGTGTTGGGTGCGGGAGCATGGGCCCCTGGCCCTATTTGGGGTGATGGCAGTGGCCGCGAGTGGTGGGCTGTGGCGGCTCAGACGGGTTCGTCAAAAGAGCAACACATGGGCCGAAAAATCAGGTTAAAGCACAGGTGTGCAGAAATGCGTAATTAGAGCAAATTGCGAGATGGTATGCGATGGATGACCCACCCCTAACCCCTCCCAAAGGGAGGGGGATTCCGCTCTCCCCTCCCTTTGGGAGGGGCTGGGGGTGGGTTCATTTTGGGACACCAATCAGCAATTTGCTCTAAGAAAATAGACGTAAGCGGGATTAAAAATCTGTTGGGGTAGGGGCGAAGCATTCGCCTGCAAAGTTTATGGTTGCTGTGGTTTTGTGGGCGAATGCTTCGCCCCTACGACGACGTAAATACTTATTCCTGACACTGGCTAATAAATTCAAGCGAGCACTTCAAGGAACGACACTGAGCATGAACAAACTCACATGGTGGTTGATCTGGATCGTCGCCAATGGCATCGGCTTCACGCTGGGTGAATTGCTGGGTGGCCGCTCAGGTGTGCCGCTGCGGGTGAGCGAGGCCACCGGCCTGACCAGTGGCGCGTATTGGGCCACATGGAGCCTGCTATATGGGGCCGTGTTCGGCACCTTGCAAGCCCTCGTGTTGCGCCGTCGAATTCCAACGTTGAATGTGCTGGCGTGGGTGGTGGCCACTGCCATTGGCTTTGCCGTGGGCACCACCGTAGGCGCTCGACCTAGCTTTGTATTTTCACCCAATCTGATATTGATGGGCGTGGTATATGGCATCGTCGTCGGTGGCTGTCTGGGTCTGACCCAATGGCGCGCCTTGCACAGTGCCCTGCCCGGTTCGCTGCGCTGGCTGCCGGCCAGCATCGTGGTGTGGATCATTGGTGAGACCGCGGCCTTCACCATCGGCTTTGGCCTCCAGAACACACCCATCGTCGGCATCATCATCGGCGCGATCAGCGGCCTTTTGCTGCTGTGGTTGTGGCCTGCGCCTAACCCAAAGCTGGAACCCACCCCGGTCTAAGTGGCCGACTCATTTCACTATTTTTACAGCCATCTACACACTTGCAACACTCGCAAGAATTGAGAAGACATCATGGCCAAACCATTTCCCTTGGACTCTGCATCACCGCCGGCCATGCCTGCCGCTTCAACAACCCAGCTTGAATCCAGCCGTGCCAAACGCCTTCGTGGCCTGCTGATCCTGGCGGCCATTGCCGTGTTGTTCATCGCGCTCACCCCGAATCTGACCCGCTTCCCGGTCACCTGGTTCGATGAGGGCTCGCATTTGCATGTGCCCAAAACGCTCGTGACATATGGCGTATATGCCGACTACAGCAGCGAGGGCTTTCGCTACTACGGCCCCACCATCGGTGTTGGCCCCACCGTCATGCTGCCGATTGCGGCCGTGTTCTCCGTGTTTGGCATCGGCCTGTTGCAGGCGCGTTTGGTGATGGTGCTGTATCTGGCCATCAGCATTGTGCTGTTCTACGTGCTGGCGCGCCGGCTCGGCAGCACTCGCTTTGCGTTGGTGGCCACGGCCTTGTTGCTCACCTCGCAGAGTGTTTCGCTGATCGAGTATGGCCGGCAGGTGTTGGGCGAAGTGCCGGCGCTGGTGTTCATGTTGCTGGGTCTATTGGCCTGGCAACCGGCATTCACCGAAATCAAGCCCAGTCTTCGTGGCTGGTTGCAACTGATCTTCGTCGGAATCATGTTCGGCCTCACCACCATCACCAAGAACCAGTTTTTGCTGGTGCTGGCACCCTCGCTGGGGCTGTCGTGGCTGGTGTGCGCGGTGTTCCTGCGCCTAAGCCAGCAGACTGTTGCCGCCCGGCAGACCTTTGCCGCCCGGCAGACTGTTGCCGCGTTGCCCCACCGCCTGTTTTTAGTGCCGTTGATCACGATGATGGCGTGCTACGGCATCTGGCAGGTGTTGATTGTGCTGTCGCTGGGCCCATCCACTGTGCAGGAGAACTTTCGCATTCTGCGCGACGCCACCGCCGGCGCCGCCTTCGTGTTCTCGACCGATGCGATGCGGCGGGCCGGTGGCGAACTCTTGAGCCAGCGCGCCTATGGCCGGCTGGTGTTGCCGGCGCTGGGGTATGCCGCGCTGCTGGCATGGCTGTTGCTCAAGCCGGCTTCGTCGAAATCGACCACCCGCACATGGCCGCGGGGATTCGAATCCAACGCGCATTTCTGGCTGGTGCTGTTTATCTTCGTCGGCATCAACATGGTCTGGTTCGTCGGCGCGTCGATTGGTTGGGTGCGCTATGCCTTCCCTGGGCTGGTGCTATCGGCCCTGTTTGTGGCGCGGCTGCTGGGCGATCTCGTCAATGGGTTTGGCTTACAGTGGCCGTTGAATCGATCCACACGATCTACAACCGGCCAAAATGCTGCGCGCGGTCCCACCTTGCTGATGACGGTGTTGACATGGGGGCTGGTGGCATGGGCGGTTTTTGTTGTGGTCACCAACAGCGTGGGGCTGGTGCAAAATGTGGCCGCGCCGCCCCCGCCGGCTGCGCAAAACATGGCCGCGTATCTGGATGAGCATGTGCCGCTCACCGCCACCATCGAAACCTGGGAACCCGAGATGGGCTTCCTGACCAACCATCGCTATCACTTTCCACCCAATGCCTTGCTAAGCAAGTCTGTAAACCTCATGTTTTCGCAAGGCCCAGACCTGGGCGGCTTTTACAACTTCATGGAAAATACCACCGGCGCGCCGCCGCCAGACTACGTGCTGCAAGGCAAGTTTGGCCAATGGGTGCAGGTGTATCCACAAGCCACGCTCGACCAGCATTACCAGCAGGTGGCCGGGTTCGGCACCTACTCGCTGTATACCAGGGTCAAGTGATTTGCTTTTTTGCGGTTTGAGAAAAAGTGCTTGGTGTGCTTCGTGTCTTTGTGGTGAAAATCTACAAATTTGGCGAATCGGAGTATGCATCGAAGAACTGTGCAAGTTGCACTGAGACCATTTTGAGCCTTATAAAAATGAAATCCCGTCGCACAACTCACTGAACAACATCACTATGCGCATTCTGTACCTGTCACGTTGGTTCCCGTTCCCGGCCGATAACGGCGCAAAAATTCGTGTCTACAACCTGCTGCGCGGCCTTGGCCACAAGCATGACATTCGGCTGATCAGTTTTGTCACCGAGCCCATCACCGATGAAGACCTGCACACCATGCAGACCATTTGCAACGGTGTCGAAACTGTTCCCTATCACTCCTTCCAGGCCAGCAGTTTGAAGTCCAGGTTGGGGTTTTTCAGTAGCGCACCGCGTTCATTCACCGACACCTACAGCGATGAATTTGCCGCATGTGTGGAGCAGGCCGGCCGCGAAGAGAAGTTCGATCTCGTCATCGGCTCGCAGTGGGACACCATGCCCTACATGCTCAACGCGAAGTCTTTGCAACACACACCGAAGCTGTTGGAAGAGGTCGAGCTCAGCATCTACCGCAAACAAATTGCCATGGCCACCACGCCGGCCCAAAAGTTGCGCAAACGCATGATGTGGGACAAGTGGCGGCATTTCATGAACCAGAGTCTGGCCCATATCGATGGCTGCACCGTCGTGTCCCGCCCCGAGATCGAGCCTATTTTGGAGTGCCGGCCTGGCTTTGCGCCGATTGAGGTGATTCCAAACGGTGCCGATATCGACTACTTCACCGGTGATTTTGGCCCACCCGAACCCGACAGCGTGGTCTACACCGGCGCCATGACCTACTACGTCAATTTCGAGGCCATGAAGTGGTTCCTGGGTGAGATCTGGCCGCGCGTGGTGGCGCAAGTGCCGGCTGCCAAGCTCTACATGTGCGGCAAAACCACGGGTGTGCCGGTGCACGAGCTGCCTCAATACGACAATGCCGTGTTGGGCGGCTACTACCCCGATATTCGGCCACGCATTGCCCAAAGCACGGTCAGCATCGTGCCCGAGCTTTTGGGTGGCGGCACGCGCATCAAAGTGCTGGAATCGATGGCGATTGGCACGCCGGTGGTCTCGTCCATCTCGGGTGCCAATGGCCTGGGACTTACCAATGGGCATGACGTGCTCATCGCCAACGAGCCGGGTCCGTTTGCCGATGCGGTGGTGCGGGTGCTGAAGGATGCGCAGTTGCGCCAGACCTTGAGCCACAACGGCCGCGCCACCATTGAAGCCAAATACGACTGGCGCGTCATCGCCGATCAGCTCAACGATTTCATCAACCATGTTGTGAAGCGCCGGTAGAGCCGTTCCAGCAGAACGGCTCTACCGGCTGTTTTCACGCTTCAGCAAATGCTCATCTGCCTATGTCACATTACACTTTTGGCATGTTTGACGGTTGAGGAGGATTATGTGATGAAGTTGAATGTGAATGGAAAAGACTTTGAAATCAAAAATAGACCCGGCAGCGTGCTGCTGTGGGTGTTGCGCGACGAACTGGGATTGACCGGCACCAAGGTCGGTTGTGGGGCCGGCATTTGCGGCAGTTGCACCGTGCATGTGGATGGCGTTGACACGCGGTCGTGCGTCACGCCGGTGACCCAGGTTGAGGGCAAGCGCGTTACCACCATCGAGAGCCTGGCACAGCCGCAGGCAGACGGCACGCTCAAGCTTCATCCTGTGCAGCAGGCCTGGCTCGATGAACAAGTGCCGCAATGCAGTTGGTGCCAGAGCGGCCAGATGATGACGGCCGTGGCATTTCTGGCCGAGAACCCGCACCCCAGCGAGGAACAGGTGGTCGATGCCATGAGCAACAACTATTGCCGCTGTGGCTGCTACACCCGAATCAAACGGGCTGTTTTGAAGGCCGCGGAGGTGGCAGCGTGATGGCAACGGAAAACAAAAAACGGCGTTGGCGACTCTCCCGGCGCGGGTTTCTCATTGGTGCCGGCGTGTTGGGTGGCGGGATTGCGCTGGGCTATGGCGTGGGGTTGCCCGCCGCGCGGCTCAAGATTGCCGAAGTGATGGACAGCGGCATTGGCCAGCCCGTCAACATCGACAAGGGGCCGCTGGTCTGGATCGATATCGCACCCGACAACGGCACCACCTTTTACATCCCCAAGATCGAAATGGGGCAGGGGATTCATACGGCGCTGGCCCAGATTCTGGCCGAAGAACTCGGCGCGGACTGGCAACAGGTGCATGTGATTCAAGCCGATACTGTGCGTGGCCCGGTTGATAGTGCCGGCACCACCGGTAGCCAGTCTGTGTCTTCGATGTGGCCGGTGCTGCGAGACATTGCCGCCAACCTGCGTGAAATGCTGCGGGCTGAAGCCGCCAGGCAATTGGGCAAGCCGGTCGCACAACTCAAGGTGATGAAAGGCTTTGTGTTGGTTGATGGCGCGTCAGGCACCGGCGCTGGGTCTGCCGAAGGCCAAATCAGTTTTGGCGAGCTCATCCAAAACAAGCAGGGTGCGTGGGAGGTTCCCAAAGACAAGCCCGTGCTCAAGCCGATGAGCGAATTTGATATCGTCGGCCAGTCCATGCAACGGGTGGATTTATTCGACAAACTCACCGGCCAGGCGATCTATGCCTACGATGTGCGGCTGCCCAACATGGCCTACGGCGCAGTCGCTCGGCCGCCTACCTTTGCGGGCAAGTTGCGCAGCGCAGCCAAAGGCACGGCCGAGGAACAACCCGGCGTCATCAAAGTGGTGGCGGAGCCGGACTTTGCCGGCGTGGTGGCCGAGACACGCCAACAGGCCGCCGCCGCAGTCACCTCGCTGGCATTGGATTGGGACGCGGGCAAGCTATGGCAACAGGCCGAAATCGAGCAGATGCTCGAGATCAAAGACGGTGCCGGCACCGTGATTCAAAACGATGGCACAGGCACCGCCATGCCTTCTGGCGGGGCCGGCCAGATGATTGAAGCCCACTACAGCAGCCCATTTGCCGCCCACGCCCATCTGGAGCCGCAAGCCGCGTTGGCAGACTGGCAGCCCGACAAATTGCGCTTGTGGGCAGGCACCCAGATGCCGGCATTGACCCGGGGTGATGTGGCCAAAGCGATGGGCCTGAAAGAGGAGCAGATCGAGGTGATGCCGACCTATCTGGGTGGCGGATTTGGCCGCAAATATGGGTCGGATGTGGCCATCTCGGCGGCCCGGCTTTCCAGGGCAGCGGGCCGGCCGGTGCATGTGGCGTGGACGCGCAAAGAGGAGTTTCAAAACGGCTACCTACGCCCGCCGACCCGCCATATTTTGCGCGCAACATTGGGTGTCGATGGCCGGATCAGCAGCATGACCCATTTGCAAAGCAGTGGCGAAGTGGCCAACTCGTTTTTGCCGGCGGCTATGACCGCGGTCATGGGCTCGGACTTTGGCGCGTGGCGTGGGGCCCGGCTGCACTATGACGGCATTCCCAACCGCTACACCCGTGCCCAGGTGGCAAGCCTGCCCATTCGCACTGGCTGGTGGCGCGGACTGGGGTTGCTGGCCAATGTCTTTGCCATCGAAACCTTTGTCGATGAGCTGGCGCACGCGGCCAAAGTCGATCCACTTGAATTTCGGTTGCAGCATTTGCCCGCAGGTGCAGGACCAGATTCAACCAGCGAGCGTCTGCGCAATGTGTTGATGGGCGCGGCCAAACAAGCCGGTTGGGACACGCCGCTGCCACAGGGCCGCGCGCGCGGCATCGCCTGTTGCACCGATGCCGGCACCACGGTGGCGCAGGTGGCCGAGGTGTCGGTGGAAGGCGGCAAGATTCGTGTGCACAAAGTGGTAAGCGCGATTGATCCCGGCCTCATCATCAACCCTGATGGCGTAAAGGCCCAGACCGAGGGCGCGATCACGATGGGGTTGAGTTCGACCTTATTCGAAGAGACCCGCATCGAAAATGGCCGGGTGAGCGCGGACAACTTTGATGCCTATCCACTGATCACGATGCGCGACACACCCGAGATTGAGGTGGTGCTGTTGCAGACTGGCCTCGAACCCCACGGCGTGGGCGAGCCGCCGATTGGGCCGATTGCGGCCGCCGTCGGCAATGCCGTGTTTGCGCTCACCGGCCAACGGCTGCGCACGTTGCCGTTGAAGCTGGCCTAGGCGAGTGCGCGAAGAAGACGGACTCCACTTCCAAAGTGGAGTCCGTCTGACTCATTACTTCTGCACCAGAGGCATGTAAGCCTTATTCCTGAAGGCTGGATTGACAGTTGGGTTAACGCCGGGGGTGGGTGAAGGCCCGCTTGTGGCTGTGGGGCCAGTCGTGGGTGAAGGTCCGGGGGTCAAGGTGACGATGGGAAGCGGATTTGCCACGGGCTCGTTCACGATCCCCATTGGCCCGGCGTAGTTGAAGCCGGGAAACACGGTGGCAACGTTAGGATTCCCCGCGCGCTTGCTGATAATCTCGGCCAGCACTGTGCGGTAATCGGTCGTAATGGCCACATCGTCGCCCTGATACAACTGCTGGTTGGACAGGCCCGGCCACGAACCATAGACTTTGCCGCCATTCACCCCGCCACCCAGCACAAACATGGCATTGCCGTGGCCGTGGTCGGTGCCGCGGTTGCTGTTCTCACGCACCCGTCGGCCAAACTCGCTCATCAACACCAGCGTGGTGCGCTGATGGTGATTCGTCGAGGCCAGATCGCTGTAGAACGCTTTGAATGCATTCGCCATTTCGGTCAGGTGATCGAAGAAATAGCCACGCGGATCGCCGTTGCCAAATTGCTGGTTCTCATGGGTGTCCCAGCCGCCGAAGTCGACGGTGGCGGTGCGCACACCCAGATCAGCCTTGATGAGCTGAGCCACGGTTTTGAGTGAACCGGCCAACCCGCCCTGGTAATTGGCACCGCCACCCGGCTTGTAATCACCCGCCACGCCGTTGATCACGTCCAGCGCATCGAGCGTTTCGCTGCCGGCCTGATGCAGCCACGAGCTGCCATTGATGCTGTACATCTGGCGAAGTGCAGCTTTCATGGGCGTGTAGATTTTGTCGTCCCACGGTGGCCGGTAGTTGAAGCCGCCCACACCCGACAGGGCCACGGCCTGCTGGTAGCCCGAGAGTGACACGGTTGTGCCACTGCCCGTGGAGAGCGCGGGCAGAAAGATGCTGGCCGGTAGGTTGGGCGAGCTCATCAGATGCCGGGTGAGCCAGCCACCGGCGGTGGTCTTGACCCCGGGCGTGCCCAACTCCATGAATTGCTGCGCATCGAAGTGGCTGCGTGTGTCGCTGGTGAGGCCAGCCGCGCACACCACAGCCAGCGCGCCTTGCTGATACAGATCCATCAAGGGTGCCAGGCCAGGATGGAAGCCGAGTGGCGTGCCATTCGAGGTGGCATTGGCCAGCGCCAGCGCGCCCGAGTAGTTGGGGGTGCCGGTGAGCGGTACTTTGAGCTGGCCGCGGTAGCTTTCATAGTAGCCACGGTCGTTGCCACCCAGAGGCACCAGGACGTTTAGGGCATCCCAGCCACCGCGCAAAAACACAACCACAATGGTTTCGTAGTTGGGCGCATCTGGCCCATCGGGCGAAGCCAGCGCCACCTGGGTGAGCCTGGCGCCTGCCATGGCCGCGATGGCGGCCGAACAACCGACGATGAAACCGCGCCGGGAAACTTTTAAGTTAGACATAGGAGTGGGAGTGGTTAGTTCTTAGTTGTTAGTGATTAGTTCGGAATTACTGTTGCAACGCATACAACGCACCAACTCCGAACTAACCACTAATAACTAAGAACTAAGAACTTTTTATCTAAAGTTGAAATCCGGCGAACTCAGAATCAGCGAGACCATGTATTTCAGCCGGCTGTTGATTTCGGTTTGACTCAGCGCCGTGTCTGGACCGGCCGCGCCCTGCATAAAGCGCACGATCTCGGCCCGGTCTTCCGTACGCATTGGCCGGCCCAAAATACGGTTGATCCAATAGGTGGCGATGGTATTGGCTGTGGTATTGGGTGTGTTGGGCCCGCCGTTTTGGGCCGCGTAATCCACTTTGATGTTGTCCTTCTTGGCGTCCGTGCCGGCTTCGGCCATCCAGTTGGCGAATTTCCAGCGAATCAACATCGAGGTGGTGCTCTTCCAGGCTTCCTTTCGGTCGGGGTAGCCGTTGGGCGGATGCCACTCGAAAATGGGCTGGCCCATCGGCTCGTAATACCAGAAGAACTCGTCTTCCTCGACCCAGCGGGCGGGCACGGGCGTGCCGTTGTTGCTGCTGGCTGGCTCGAAGTTTTGCAACTTCAGATCTGCGTTCACCGCCCGCAACATCGACAGGGTGACCTCAAACGGCCGTTTGATCTTCTCGGCCCAGGTGCTGAAAAACAGGGGTGTGCCGCCAGGGGTGGGCGACCAGAGCAAAATGGCACGCGCCACCTGCTTGAGCTGGTCAGCGGCCTGATACTGGCTGATGAAGACCTGTGCGGCGGCATCAACCAGCGCCTGAGGTGGGTTATCGGTGATGAGCCGGCGTGCCAGTTTGCGGCAGATATAGTTCGCCACACCCAGGTGAGGGGTGAGTGGCGGGCGTTGCCGCTCGACGGCACCATCGGTTCTGACACGGGCTGCCGGCCGGCCGGCCAGAATATCCAGAACAATCAAGCCATCGTCCATGGGCTCCTGGTTTGGCTGAATCAGAATGTTCAGAAAGTTCTTGGTGCTGAGGTTGTCGTGCTGCGTGTCGACGTACTCAAACTCGCCCGTGCTGGCATCACCGCTGTCGTTGACGCCCCAGCCGGTGAAGCACAGGGCCGCTGCTGAGTACACATCCAGGTCGCAGTAACTGGCTGCGCGCACATCGGGATCTGGAAGTTTGGGCACCTGGCTGTGTTGAACCGGGCCGGCGTAGTTTTCGGCACCCATGGTGTGCAACTCCAGCAATTCGCGGGCCCAGTTCTCGTTGGGGCCGGAGCGCGTGTTAATGTAGTTGTCGAGGTAGTACAGCATGGCCGGGCTTTTGGATACGTCCTCGACAAAGACCCGGAAGTTCCCTAGCAAATTCTTGCGAATGACATCGCGGTTCCAATGCACCCATAGCGCTTCCTGATAGCCTTCGTAGGCATAGATATTGAAGTGGTTGTGCCAGAAATCGGCCAGTACCTCGCGTAATTGCCATTTGCTATATAAGCCGCGCAGGATGGTGTCGATCACGACATCCTTGGCCGGCCGCCAGCGCGGGTTGGCATCGTTGGGCTTCTTCCAGTGATCGGCCCACAACTGGGTCAAGGTCTTGCTCAGCGTAAACAAGTTGTGATTGGGCGCATTTCGGCGCGTCCAATAGTCGGTGTCCTGCTCATCTGGGCCGGGACTTAACTGTTGATCCACCCAGGCAGTGAACTTGGCCAGATCGGTACCGGGTGTGCTGGCAAAGGCATCGATCTCGCCGGGGCGGGCACCAAAAGCCAGCCGGTTGTAGACAATGACGCCGAGCGGCGGTGTCAGAGGTAGGCCGTTGGGCGTGGCCGTTGGCGTCGTCGTCGCGGTTGAGGTGGCGGTCGCAGTGTCTGCCGGTGGCAGCGTAGCGGTTGCCGTGGAGGTCGCTGTCGCAGGGGGCGGCGCCGTTTCGGTCGGCGTGCTGGTCGCAATGGGGGTGGATGTCGAGGTCGATGTGGGGGTTGGTGTCTCAGTATCTGCGGCAGGTGCAAAGGGCACCATCAAAGCCATAGTTGTGTTCTCCTTTCGAATTTAAGATTTCACTTAGAAAGTATAATTCGAAAAGAGAACTAATCAACCGGCATTTACCTTAAATTTTGACATCAATTGCGAGCATGACGTATTAGTGTAACGAACTCATCAAAAAGGTAATTTGCGTCATGCGGTCCCGGCGATGCCTCGGGGTGATACTGCACGCTGAAGGCGTTGAGGGCTTTGGCTCGCAACCCTTCTACAACGCCGTCATTGAGGTTGACGTGAGTGACCTCGACATTGGCCGGCAACGTGCCTGCCTCGATCTCGAAGCCGTGGTTGTGGCTGCTGATCTCGATGGTGGCATTGTCGCTAAAACGCACCGGCTGGTTGCCGCCACGATGCCCAAACTTCATTTTTCGGGTCTGACCACCCAATGCCAGCCCCAAAATCTGGTGGCCGAGGCAAATTCCAAAGATCGGCAGCTGCCCCAACAACGCGCGGGTGGTCTCGACGGCATAGGTGCATGCGGCCGGATCGCCTGGGCCGTTGGAGAGAAATACCCCGTCGGGCTTGAGCGCCAACACATCCTGGGCCGACATACTGGCCGGCACCACAGTCACCTTCAAACCGCGTGTAGCCAGTAGCTGCAAGATATTGCGTTTGATGCCAAAGTCGAACGCGACGATGTGCGGCCGGGTATCGCCCTCAGCGGGCGCGCCCTCAGTCGGCGACGCCTGAAAGCGGCTGCCATCGATGGGGTACCACTGCACGTCGGCCTGACCGGGCCAGTGATACGGCTCCTCACACGTCACTTCCTTGGCCAAATCGAGGCCGTTCATGTCGCGGCTGGCGCGAGCCACTTCCAGCAGACGCGCATACTCGGGCTGTGACGATGACAGGGCTGCGCGCATGGCCCCGTGGGTGCGAATGTGCCGGACCAACGCGCGCGTGCTGACGCCGCTGATGCCGACCACGCCACGCTCGGCCAGATAGTCCTGCAAACTCTGGCGGGAACGGTAATTGCTGACCAATGGGCTGACCTCGCGCACGACAAAGCCGGCCACCCAGGCCCGATCACTCTCGTCGTCGTCGGGGTTGCAACCCGTGTTGCCGATCTGGGGCGTGGTCATCGTCACGATCTGGCCGTGGTAGGACGGGTCCGTGATGATCTCTTGATAGCCCGTCATCGAGGTATTGAACACCACCTCGCCGGTGCTGTCGCCGATTTTGCCAAAACCCTGGCCGGGCCATTGGGTGCCGTCTTCCAAAACTAACAGTGCAGGCGGATTCATACTCATGTTCTGATTGATTAACACTACGTGTGATCAGGGTCGGGGTTCTGCGATCTGGCGCCAGCCCTAGCCATTTCTGGCCTCGCGCTTGAGCTTGAAACAAAGCGTTGATGCAACCTGACGATACGCAAAATTGTAATGATCTAATTTAACGCGGCTAGTTTAACAGAGGCCTACTACAATTGACCCGCTATGTTGAAGTGGCTGAAACGAACATTGGTCTTTGTAGCCGGCGCGATGCTGGGATTGCAGGTCGCCGTCCGATTGGTGCTCCAGTTCCGGCCGCGCATTACGCCGCCGTGGATTGGGTCTTTGCTCCTCACCCCGGTGCGAATGCTCTATCGCAATCCGCATCGGGTGTTGGATTTTGTCGCCCCGCATCGCGGCCAGACCGTGCTCGATGTCGGTTGCGGCAACGGCTTGCTCACCTTCGAGGCAGCCCAACGCGTGGGTCAGGAAGGGGTGGTGCATGCCGTGGATGTGCAGGACCGAATGCTCAATCGGCTCGCCGACCGCCTGAGCCAGACCGAGTTGAAAAATATTCAGACCCATCTGGCATCGGTCACCCGCCTGCCCTTGCCCGATAACAGCGTGGATCACGCCATCATGATCTCGGTGTTGCCGATGATCGCGGATAAAGGCGTGGCGCTGCGCGAGGTGTTTCGGGTGTTACGGCCGGGCGGCACATTGGTGATCGGCGAGGAAATTTTGCAGCCCGAATATGTGCGCGCCAAGACCATCGAGCGCTGGGCCGGTCAGGCCGGCTTTCGCCTCGTCATCAGCGACGGCCGCGCCATCGAATACCTCCTCAAGTTCACCCGGCCCATGACCACGGTGGAGATGGCTAAAGAAGCGATGAGTTAGTGCGGGTTTGAGCGGGTTTGAGTTGATCGTTGTAGGGGCAAAGCAGCGGGCCCATCGCAGACCAAACCCCTACGCGAGCCCCCTGCACAGCTGCCCCTAATTCTCCAGCGAAGGCAAATAAGCCCGCGGCCGCATGTTGCGCGGCGTTGGGGTGGGTGTGGGCGATGGCCCTGCGGTCGGCACGGTGGTTTGGGTTGGCGGCGGTGTTGCTGTGGCTGTTGCCGGCGGTGGCGCGCTGCCATCGGCTGTGCCAAACGATACTTTCAAAACGGGCCGGTGCCGCTCGTTCCAATCGCCGGTGTCCGAGGTGACAAAATATTTGCCGCTGTGATAATCCTCGTCGGCGGAATATAGGGCCAGGCGCAAGGGACGGCCACTGGCGTAGGCCTGGGCCACGGCATAGCTCAGGTCCCACGTACGGGCCGGCACATTGTCCCAATTGGTGAAGGGTGGCATCGGATCAACTCGCGCCTGGCTCACGTTCTCCAATGCCAGCGGCGCAGTGTTCCAACTCAAGGTGCTCGGGTTCCAATCCTCGGCCAGCGTCATGATCTGGATGAGTGAAGGTTTGGCCTCGCCCGCTGCGCCGGCATTGCCCATCTGCCACAGGGTCAGGCTGGCCGACACCACAGTCTGGCCGGCCGGGATCTGGGTTAATGGGAAAGTGACGTAATACTTGGAGAAACACGGCCAGTCCGCTACATCGACCTGATTTTGCACATTGATATTGGGTGAGACCGTGTCAACGACCTCGCCCCATTGAGTCCAGAAGTCGACGCCGGTGCCACAAATGGCACCGCCGCCCACCTGACCATCGGCCACCACGGCCCCATTCCTTTTGTGCGCGATCTCGACCGACTGGGTGTTGGTGGTGCCGGGTGGCGCATAGTTGGGCAGGCCAAATACCAGGCGGCCCCAACTGTTGGGCTGCGCATCAGAAAACCCCTCGGGCCACGACTTATTGGCAATCGGTGTGCCGGCAGCGTCATCGCGATCGTGGACGGCCACGCCCATGCGCCAGGCCGTGCCGGGTGCGGGTTTGGTCAGCCCCAGGCTGGCGAAAGGAACGCGGTAAAGCATGGTCCAGCCGCGAGAGTCTTGGCCCTGGTTGAAGCCCTGACCACGCCAGCCGGGCTTGGCGGTGATGTTGAGTGTGGCATCGGCCCAGGCCGTGCCGTTGCCGCGCGAATCGCGGCGCAGCGCCACATCCGAATTGGCGATCTGGGCCGTGAACTTATACGAGTTGAGACTGAGCGCAACCGGCCCCGCTGTAGTGTCCAGATACAACGTGGAGGCATCCCACTTTTCGAGTGTGTTTACATCACGCGCGTCGTCGCTCCACAGATAGTTATCGAACACGGCCAGATACACGATGAGCTCGGTATCGTTGTAGCCGACCCGGACATCGGCATAGTTCTCGGTAGCGCGAACCTGGCCGAACCAAAAGATGGCGGCATCGCCGTTGTTGAACGTGCTGCCGGGGCCGAAGTAGGGCGCATTGACCGTGCGGATGGTCGGTGGAACGGGTGCGGCAGCTATATCCAGCGCGGCCACAGCCGGCCCATTGGGATAGGCTTGCGAACTCGCGGAGTGGGCGGTGGGATAGGCGAATAGTAGCGCTGCAATGCAGGTGGCAATGAGAGAGCGATGAAAGACAGATCGGTTGGGGCGCACTTCGTGAGAAGGCGATGGGTCTTCCACTATTAGTTATGTCTCCTTTGGTGATTTCGGCCCTACTTTACCAGCTTTTCTACAAGTGATTTCTAATTATTTTGGCAAATACAGGTCATTCTTGGGACATTTAGCCGAATTATTGAGGTCGCTCTACAATTCGGCCTATGCAAACCTTACGCTATGCCCTTGTCGGCGGCGGTGCTGGCATTGCTGCCACTCATCTCGCCGCGTTGCAAAAGTTGCAAACTGCAGATAGCGATGTCAGGCTGGTCGCACTGGCCGATGTGAATGAGCAGCCTGCCCGGGAGCGCGCCGATGGTTTGGGGTGCGCCTATTTCACCGACCACATCACCATGCTCAGCGAGATGCGGCCGGACGTGGTGGCCATTTGCGCGCCGCATCCCTTTCACGCGCCGATTGCGCTGGATTGCTTCGCTGCCGGCGCGCATGTCCTCACCGAAAAGCCCATGGCGATTCAGGTGGCCGATGCCGACCGGATGATTGCAGCCGCGCACGCTGCGGGCAAATTGCTGGCCGTGAACTTCCAGCAGCGCTTTCGCACCGCCATTGTGCGGGCCAAACAACTCATTGACGAAGGGGCCATCGGCGAGCTGGTGCGTGTGTTTAGCGTGGAGCCGTGGTATCGCACCGAGGCCTACTTTCGGCTCAGTGCGTGGCGCGGCACCTGGCGCGGTGAGGGCGGCGGTGTGTTGATGAACCAATCGCCACACACTCTGGACCTGGTGTGCTACCTGGCTGGGATGCCGGCCAAAGTGTGGGGCTGGACCCGCAC
>JBBQST010000038.1:0-16889 GCA_038213625.1 Thermoflexales bacterium | reverse complement strand
GTCATTCGCCGAATCCAGCGCCGCTGCCATCGGCCTCATGCAGGTGGTGCCGCCCACCGGCGCCGAGATCAACACCGAACTGAATTGGCCGCCCAACTACACGGCCCAGGATTTGACGCGGCCCTATGTCAGTCTGCGCTTCGGCACCTACTACCTTAGCAAACAGCGCCGCATCTTCGAGAACGACATGTACGCGGCATTGGCTGCCTACAACGGCGGGGCCGGCAACAGCCTGATCTGGCGCGAGCGCAGCGGTGGCGATCCGGATGTGTTCTACAGCGTGGTGTCATTTGAGGAGACGCAACGGTACTTGCGGGCCGTGTCCACGAACTACGCGATTTATCGGCGGGTGTATGGTGCTTGAGCCTGGACGAGCGTAATCGCAGACGTTCACGATTACGTAGACGTCTACGTTCACGTATACGTAATCGTTCACGACTACGTATACGATTCCTCAGTCCAACTCAACCCTCATTAAAATTCACACCACCGAGCCCATGTCATCAACCCCCACTCTCTCGCCCGACCCCTTCTCACGCAGCGCCATCCGCGATGTGCTCAAGCGTTTCCACAACGCCGGCCAACTCGGCGAGCACGCGCTGGCGCAAATGAATTGGGGTGATGGCGATGTCATCGCTGACGATGCACCACCACTGGAGCGCGGCACCGCTTTGCGCGAACTGTTGCGCGCCGGCATCGAGTCCCTCCGGCCCGACGAGGGCGAATTGCGCTGGGGCGAGAAGCGCTGGCGGCCCTATCTCATCCTCAGCGAGCAATATCTGCACAACCGCAAGCCCGACTATCTGGCTGATGCGCTGGGTCTAGTGCGTGGCACCTTTCACCAGGAGCAGGCCCGCGCGATCGAGATGCTGGGCAGTTGGCTCGGCGAGCGCCAGTTGATGCGCGAACACGACCAGGCGCGACAACACAACCAAAGCAAACGCGTTGACGGCACGGTGCTCATCAGCGATCCCAGCCTCAAGCCCTTTCTGGCCCCGCCGCGTCCGCCGCATAGCCTCGTTGGCCGTGCGCGGCTCACCAACGAGATCAAGCAGCAACTCACCTACGGCCATTCGCTGGCGCTGCAAGGCTTGCCTGGTGCCGGCAAAACCGCGCTGGCCATCGCGCTGGCCAACGACGACGCCGTGCGGCAACGCTTTCGTGATGGTGTGTTGTGGATCGGAATTGGCCGCAATGATCCGGACGTGCAAGCGCTGATGGGCGTCTGGCTCGGTGCATTGGGGATCGAGCCGGCCAGCGTTCATTCTGTGCAGGCGGCAGCCCGGGCGATTCATGCCGCCATCGGCACCCGCCACATGCTGCTGGTGGTGGACGATGCCTGGGACAGCGAGGTGGCGTTGGCCTTCAAACTCGGCGGCCCCAACTGCGCCCACCTTGTCACGACCCGGTTGCCAGCCGTGGCCATCGACTTTGCCGGCAACCGCATCATCAAGGTGGATGAGTTGGACGGCCGGGCCAGTGCGCAGCTCTTGCAGCAATTTGTGCCCACGCTGAAAGACGCTGATATGCAGGACTTGCTGCTGGCTTCTGGCGGCTTGCCACTGGCGCTCGCACTCATGGGCCGCTACTTGCGCAAAGCCAACTTCGCCGACCAACCCAGCCGGCTGGCCCGCGCAGTGACGACATTGAGCGATCCAGAATCACGGCTCAAACTGGCCCAACCCGAAGCGCTATTGGCCCAGCGGCCAGGCTGGCAGGCCAGCATGCCGCTGTCGCTGTTCAATGTCATCGGCCACAGTGAGGCACTGCTGACCGAGGATGCGCGACAGGCGCTGCACGCACTGTCGATGCTGGAGCCCAAGCCCAATAGCGTAGACGAGGCGGCCGCATTGGCCATCTCAAACACGCCGATCCAGGCCATGGATCTGCTGGTCGATGCAGGGCTGCTGGAAGGGGCTGGCCAGGGCCGCTACACGCTGCATCAAACAGTGTGCGACTACGCCCGGTTAGGTTTGCCTGCTGAGATGGCACACGAGATTGCCGCGCGCATCGCCCGCACCTACGCCGATTTCGTCGAGCAACATCGCACCCATTACGCAACGCTGCAATACGAGCAAACAAATGTGTTGCGTGCGCTCGATCTGGCTCACACACACGGCCTGGACAACGAACTCATTCGCCTCACAGTCGGCTTCTACAATTTCCTCAGCACGCGGAGTTTGTATGCATTGGCCGAGCAACATCACCTGCGCGCATTGGAAGCCAGCCACACCCACGATGGGCTGCTACTGCCTCAAATCCTGCTGAATTTGGGGTGGATTGCGCGCCGGTTGGGTCAGGGTTCCATTGCGCTGCAACGTTTTGAGGAAGGGCTGGCTCAGGCCGAATCCACACACGACTACGAGAGCCAGAGTGCTTTGCTGCTGGGTCTGGCGACGATTGAGAATGATCTGGGCCACCATCATCAGGCCCGCGCCTACGGCGAACGCGGGCTGGCCATTGCCGACAAGCTAAGCAACCGCGAATTGATCACGATGTTGCTGATCGAACTGGCATTGATCAGCAGCCACCTGAATCATGTCGAGGCTGAGGGCTTTTTGCTGGAGAGTGTGCGCATGGCCCGTGAGACCGGCGACCAGCGATTGATGAGCCTGGCCTTTGCCGGCCTCGGCATCACCGCATTCTGGCAGGGTTTTTGCGATGATGGCGAACGCTACCTGCGCGAGGGCACGCTGTTGAGCCAACAGATTGGCTACACCGAAATGCACGGCCTGATGCTGGCCCTACAAGCCTGGGTCGATGCCAACCGCGGCAATTACCCACGCGCGTTGGAGCTGGCGACCCACAGTCTGGAAATCACCCGCGATGTGGAGTTTGTGGAAGCCGTGTTTGCCGCCCACCTCGCCATCGGTACCGCCGCCTATCACCGCGGCGACCATGCGCTGGCCGAGACCCATTTGCAAGAGGGGTTGCGGCTCGCCCGCCAGGTCGATCAACGCGAGAGCATCGGCTGGCTGCTGGGCATGCTGGCTCGGCTAGAGCTGCAACGCAACGTTCTGGAACGGGCCGAGCAGTATGCGTTGGAAGGCTTGGAGATCGCCCAAAGCGCCCAGCACAGCGAGACGATCAGCCCGCTATTGGCCGTGCTGGGCCAACTGGCCGCACGTGCCGGCTTGCACGATGAAGCGCGCGACAAATTTGATGAAGCCCTGCAACTGGCCCGCACCACGCAATTCCCGTGGCTGGTGTGCTACACCCAAAACGCGCGCGGCGAATGGCTGCTGTTTCTGGAGGAGTTGGAGGCCGCGCACATCGCCTTCGATGAGGCGAGAGTGATTGCCGAGCAGTTGGGCGCGCAAGAGATGCTGGCCACGGCGTTGCAGGGGTTGGGCCGTGTGGCGCAGGTGCAGGGTGAGGACGGGCAGGCGCTGATGATGAGGAGCCAAAGTTTGTTTCGCGAGATTGGGCATCATCTGGCTCAATAGCAAGCCTGTCCTCAAAATCTATCGAACATGAATAGGTCGGGCCTTCAGCCCTCAATTGGGTGCCGGCCATTCTGGTGCGATGCCCCAGGCTGGTATGGAGCGGGGCGTTGCCCCTCAAGAACGCACCATATGGGTCTCCAAGAGATTGACAGTGATGAGCCATTGACGGATCAGGACAGACCCGAATGGCCTACTTGAGCGTAAGACCCTTCGGGTGGCGCATGGACGCACGAACTAGCCCAGATTCGATCTGCGCCACCCAAAGGGTCTGAGGTAGGTTGCCGCGTAATTCCTAACCGCATCACTTCACCGGCGTCAACCAGCCCCACGCATCGTCCACCTTGCTATGCACGATGTCAAAGAAGGTGTCTTGAATGTGCTTGGTAATCGGCCCGCGCGCACCGGCCCCCAACTTCACTTTGTCGATGCTGCGAATCGGCGTGATCTCGGCGGCGGTGCCGGTAAAAAAGGCCTCATCGCAGATGTAGAGGAACTCGCGGGTGAAATTTTGTTCGCGCACTTCATAGCCCAGATGTTTGGCTAATTGAAGTATGCCGGCTCGTGTAATGCCCAGCAAAATGGAGCCGGCCATCGGCGGCGTATACACCACGCCGTTGTGCACGACGAAGATGTTCTCGCCGCTGCCTTCGCTCACGAAGCCCTGCATGTCCAGCGCAATCGCTTCGACATAGCCGTGGTCCTGGGCCTCCATCGCCATCAACGAGCTGTTGACGTATTGACCACCGATCTTGCCGTTGGGCAAACCCACGCCCGGCGGGGTGCGCCGCCACGAACTCACACCCGTGTCGATGCCGCGTTCCAGCGCCTCCTGGCCCAGATACGCGCCGATCTCCATGGTCATGATGGCGCAGCGCACCGAGGCCCGGCGCGGGTTTACGCTCAGCGACTCATCGCCGCGAAAGCAAATTGGCCGGATGTAACAGGCCGCGTGGCCGTTTTTCTTGATGGTACTAAAAATGGCTTTGCGCATTTCGTCCATCGAATACGGCAACTCCATGCGCATCATGCGGGCCGAGGCAAACAGGCGCTGCACATGCGCGTCGAGGAACAGGACTTTGGGGCCGGCCGGCGAGCCATAGGCGCGAATGCCTTCAAAAATGCTGCTGCCGTAGTGCAACGAGTGCGTGCCGATGGGTATGGTGGCTTTGGCAATGGGGACTAGCTTGCCGTCCAGCCAGGTGAATTTTGGGTCGGGCATAAATAGAAGCAGCTAGCGGGTGGCTGTTGGCGACTAGCTGCCAGCAGCCACCCGCCAGCCGCTAAACCTCAATCTTGTAAGTCCAGCCGTAGGGGTCGGCGACGCGGCCGTATTGAATGTCGGTCAGGGTTTTGTAGAGCTGTTGGGCGATGGGGCCGACGTTGCCGGCATTGACGGCGTAGTCTTTGCCCTGATAGCCAAACCGGCCCACCGGCGCAATCACCGCGGCCGTGCCCATGCCAAACACTTCGGTGATTTTGCCGGCTTCGATGTCGCGCAGCACGTCATGAATATCCAGCTTGCCTTCCTCCACGGTGTAGCCGAGGTCAGGGGCCAGCTTCAACACACTGTCGCGGGTGACGCCGCGCAAAATGGTGCCGCTGAGCGCCGGCGTCACAATGTGCTTGCCGTAGGCGAAGGCGATGTTCATCGCGCCGACTTCTTCCACAAACCGGCGCTCCACGCCATCCAGCCACAACACCTGGTGATAGCCCTTGGCCGCCACCTCTTCGCCGACGATGAGGCTGGCCGCGTAGTTGCCGCCGCACTTGGCCTCGCCGGTGCCGCCGCGCACGGCCCGCACATACTCGTCCGACACGAACACCGACACGGGGTTGAAGCCAGTGGCGAAGTAGGCTCCGACTGGTCCCACGATGATGAAGTGCAGGTAGCTGCTGCTGGCGTGCACCCCCAGCGCCGCTTCGGTCGCAATCATGGTGGGCCGTATGTAGAGCGATTCGCCTTCACCATTTGGCACCCACTCATGCTCCAGCCGCACCAGTTGCACAATCGCGTCCACATGAGATTCTTCGTCCACCAATTGCATCGACATGCGCGTGGCACTGCGGTTAAAGCGGCGCGCGTTCTCCCATGGCCGGAACAGGTTGATGTGGCCGTCGGGCCGTCGATACGCCTTGGTGCCCTCGAAGATTTCCTGCGCATAGTGCAGCACGGCCGTGGATGGCATGAGCGAGATGGGGCCGTAGGGGCCGATCTGGGCATCGTGCCAGCCTATGCCGCGCGTCCACTTCTGGGTGAACATGCGCCGGCTGAAGAGTTGTCCGAAGCCCAGTTTCTCGGGCAGTGTCACCGCGCCGTTTTCGGCGATGGGGTTAATTGTGATATTCACGCATCACTCCTTTTTGCTTCTGTGTAATTTTTGGCGAGTCGTTTGTAATGGAGAAAGTCTTTACGTCACAACGTCATTCCCGCGCAGGCGGGAATCCAGAATCTAGAGTCACTGTCGCATTGAGGTTACGCCTAGATTCCCGCCTGCGCGGGAATGACGGCTTAAGCGATTTGCTTTGACTTACGCTCAGATTAGCCCAAACAAAACACTTTTGCTTGGACAAAATTGCGCACCAAGCGCAATCGACCTAATCGCTAGAAATGCCGTGCCGGCGTGGCTTCCTTGATGGCAGTGCCCAGCCGGCGCACCGCTTCCACAATCTGCTCCGGCGTGGGTTGGGTGAAGCTCAAGCGAATCGCATTGTGCACGTTGCCATTGGCGTAATACGACGAACCCGGCACAAATGTCACCCGCTTCTCGATCGCGCGCTTCAGGATGTCGTAATCATCCATGCTCTCCAATAGTGTCACCCACACAAACATGCCGCCGTTGGGCCGGGTCCAGTTAGCCGACTCGGGCATGAACTCATCCAACGCCTCCAGCATGGCATCGCGGCGCACCCGATTAATTTGTCGGATGCGCTTGATCTGGCCGGTTAGAAAATCATTTTGACAGGTCTCGTAAACCAGATATTGCGTAAACGGCGACGAATGTAAATCGGTGGACTGTTTGGCCAGAATCAACTTATTGATGGCTTCTTTCGGCGAGGCGATCCAGGCCACCCGCAGCCCCGGCGCAATCGTCTTGCTGAAGGTGCTGACGTAGAACACGTGCTTCAACTCACCGTGCATCTCGATGTCCAGCGCGGCCAATGGTTTGGGCCGGTCGCCCTCGTAAACCAACTCGCCGTAGGGGTCGTCTTCCACAATGATGAGGCCGTAGCGCGCGGCGAGTTCCAGCAGGGCTTTGCGGCGCGTCGGCGACAGCGTCGTACCCATCGGGTTTTGGAAGCACGAGATGAGATACAAAAAGCGAATGTCCTCGCCGGCCTTGAGTTTCGCTTCCAACACATCCACGCGGATGCCGTCCTCGTCGGTGGGAATGGTGATGAAGCGCGGCCGGTAAGGGCGAAACGCCATCAGTGCGCCAGAGTAAGTGGGGTCTTCCACGGCAATGCGATCACCCGGATCGATCAACAGCCGGCACAGCATCTCCAAACCCTGCGCCGAGCCGTTGACCACCTGGATCTGGCTGGGCGGCACGATCACGCCCAACGGCTTCATCTGCTCGGACAGCATTTTCAGAAAGATTGCCTCGCCCTGCGTGTTGGCATATTGCAGCGCGGCCGAGGGGTATTTCTCCAGCACGCGTTGGCAGGCTGCGGCGATCTCGGCCACGGGAAAGCATTCATCGCTCGGCAAGCCGCCGGCCAGCGAGATGATGTCGGTGCCGTTGGCCAGTTTGAACAATTCGCGCGTAGGAGAAGGCTTGAGTTCGTTGGCCGTCTCGGAAAATAATTCGTTCCAGGAAATGGTCATATCAAAAAAATTTATGAGTGCTGAGGCGGTCTATTGCTGGCTGTTGGCAGCTAGCTGCTAGCAGCTAGCAGCTAGCCGCTCGATTCTACAAACGTTCGATGATGGCGGCACCCATCTCTTTGGTGCCGACCATCTTCGCATTCGGCGACTTCAAGTCCATTGAGCGATAGCCGTCGGTCAGCACTGTCTCCACCGACTTCTCGATGCGCTCGGCCGCCTGGTCGAGGCCGAACGACCAGCGCAACATCATGGCCGCGCTCAGGATCATGGCGATGGGATTGGCGATGCCTTCGCCGGCAATGTCCGGCGCGGTGCCATGGATCGGCTCGTACAGGCCACGTCGGAAGCCATGCGCGTTCTTCTGGTCGCCCAGGCTGGCGCTGGGCATCATGCCCATGCTGCCGGTGAGCATGGCGGCTTCGTCACTCAAAATATCGCCGAACAAATTCTCGGTCGCGATCACATCGTAATTGCGCGGCGTGCGAATCAGGTGCATGCTGAGCGCGTCGGCCAGCACATCCTCGTACTTCACATCGGCATACTCGGCCGCCACCTCATTGCCAATTTGCCGCCACAGCCGGCCGGTGGCCATCACATTGGCTTTGTCGGCCTGAGTCACTTTCTTGCGCCGGCCGCGCGCCAGCTCGAACGCCATCACCATCAGCCGGCGAATCTCGCCCTCGGTGTAGAACGTGGTGTCCACGGCCTCGCGGTTGGGCTTCTGGCCGGACTGGCCTTGCGGCTGGCCAAAATAGGCACCGCCGGTCAGCTCGCGCAAAATGATCATGTCGGTGCCCTTAATCACTTCGGGCTTTAAGGTTGAAGCGTCGATGAGCGAGTCGTAGGCTTTGACGGGGCGCAGATTGGCGAATAACTGCATGCCCTTGCGCAGCCCAAGAATCGCTTGCTCAGGCC
This sequence comes from Thermoflexales bacterium, assembly GCA_038213625.1. GTDB lineage: Bacteria > Chloroflexota > Anaerolineae > J036 > Brachytrichaceae > JANMVQ01. The sequence continues at coordinate 8,702 of JBBQST010000038.1, read as the reverse complement.
GCACGGCCGCGCGTGGGTCGCTGTGTCTGGGGGTGCCGACCGCGCCGAACAACACCGCGTCGGCCGCCTGAGCCAGCTTCAAATCTTCATCGCGCAAGGCCACACCGTAGGTATCAATGGCAATGCCGCCGACCAATCCATCCTGCAAGTCCAGATCGAGATTCAACGCTTTGAGCACGCCAATGGCTTCGGCCAACACTTCGGGGCCAATGCCATCGCCGGGCAAGACAGCAATCTTGAGTTTCATATTAGGCCCATTAAACCGCATTGTGCCGATTGCGCCGAAGGTTGCTCAATGATCCAGTCTTGCCGGCGGACTCAGACTTTTTGGACAGAATGACAGAATGGACAAAATGAGATTTGGTTTGTCTATTCTGTCATTCTGTCTAAAAATCCCCTCGGCAGAACGTGCTGGAAATGTGTTGGGAATAATGTACCCAGCACATTTTTTCAGCTTTACTATAATCCGACTGTCCGGCCATGAATAAAGGCCGGGATTGTGACGGCGCGTTTGCCCCTCGATGCTCCTATCGCGCCCAAAACGTTAATCGTTTCGTTCAGTACCATCTCAAAAGGAGCCCTTGTTCGTTTCGTTCGTTTCGTTCGCTTAAGGAGAGAAGCATGACCAACAAACATTCTTTTAAGTTCCTCGGTCTGGCTGTCGCCGTGTCGATGCTGTTGGCGGCCTGCACGCCCGCCGCAGCACCCGCCGCCACCAGTGCCCCAGCGGCACCCGCATCCACTGAGGCCCCAGCTACAGCGGCCACAGAAGCACCGGCCGAAGCTACTGAAGCACCCACCGCCGAGGCCGCCGCGCCGACCGGGGGGGGTAAAACCGTGACCATCGGATTCCAGCAAGAACCGAGCGCGCTCTCGCCATATTTCAGTGTGCAGACGTATGCCTATTGGGCCAGCCTGCTCATCAACGTCAATATGTGGACGTACGACGACAAGGATCAACCTGTGCTGGAATTGGCCGCTGCAGTGCCGACCGGAGTCAATGGCGGCGTATCTGCCGATGGCAAGACCATCACCCTCACGCTCAAGCCCGACCTGAAGTGGAGCGACGGCGAGCCGCTGACCAGCGCCGACCTCAAGTTCACCTACGAGCAAATCATGAAGCCGGAGAACACCGGCATCACCAGCCGCACAGGGTGGGACAAGCTCGAAAAAGTGGAGACGCCTGATCCATTGACCGCGGTCTACACCTTCAAAGAGGTGTATGCGCCGTGGCAATTGCTGTTCTCCTATTCCTCAGGCTCGGTCATGCCCATGCATGTGCTCAAAGACCTTCCGACCCTGGACGGCAGCGATTGGGTGTTGAATGCCACCGTGACGCACGGCCCGTTCAAGGTATCCGAAGTGGTCAAGGGGGATCGGATTGTGCTGGTTGCCAACGATCTGTATTGGCGCGGCCGGCCCAAGTTGGACACGATCAACATCAAAATTGTGCCGGATCGCGACGCCCTGCTGGCCGGTTTGCGCGCGGCTGATGTGGACATCGGCGTGGACTTTGCCGAGAGCAACATTCCCGACCTGGATGGCATTGATACGTTGAACACCTTTGCCGTGCCCGGCGCATCATTCGAGCACTATCTCTTCAACATGGGCGCCAAGTGGCCGAGTGCTTTGGGCACCGAGTTGCAGGACAAGATTTGTCCGTTCCAGGATTTGAAAGTGCGCCAGTCCTTCCTATATGCCATCGACCGCTTCACCATTGCCGACCAGCTCTTGTTCGGCAAGACCAAAGTCGTGGCCGGATTGTGGCCCAACAGCGTCTTCGAGGACCCTGAGTTGAAGCCGTATCCGTTCGATCCGGAAAAAGCAAAGACATTGCTGGATGAGGCCGGTTACAAGGTCGGTGCCGATGGCATTCGCGTGGGCCAGTGCAACGGCAAAGAAGTCAAGCTCAGCTTCCGCCACAGCACCACCACGCCCAACGCCTTGCGCGCCAACGTGCAGGCTATCGTGCAGCAAAACCTGAAAGATGTCGGCATCGAGTTCACCCCCGACAACAAGCCCAGCGCCGTGTTCTTCGACACGTATGCCAACAACGGCACCCTGACCAGCGGCAACTATGAGTTGGGCGGCTACACCACCCAATTCGTCAACGGTGGCGACCCCGACCCGGTCGATAACTTCATGATCGTCGGTATTCCCACGGCCGATGCCAACGGTGGCAATTACTATCGCCTGGAAGATGCCGAACTGGATGCGCTGAGCAAGGAGCAAGCCAGTGTGGCTGATCCGGCCAAGCGCCTGGCCATCATCCGCCAGATGCAAAAGGTGATGTACGACAAGGCCTACGTCATCCCGATGTATGCCCGCCTCGGTGTCAGCGCGGCCGTCAAGCGCGTCATCGGTTTGAAGCCTGGCCCCACCACCGACCAGATGTGGAACAGCTATGAGTGGGATGTGACCTCCTAACCGTAAAAACCTGTCTCTAAACCTCGCGGGTCTCGCGTCAGCAGACTGACGATGAAACCCGCGAGGTTTCCAGTTGCTTTTTAATGTCCACCTACATCATCCGCCGCCTGCTGCAGGGCATGGTGATCCTGGTCATCATCTCATTTGTGTGCTACTACCTCACCACGCTGGCCGGCAACCCCATCAGTCAATACACCAATAACCCACGCATCAGCAAGGAAGACCGCGCGCGCATCGAGCGAGATCTGGGGGTGGATCAGCCGTTTGTGGTGCAATACACCCGCTGGCTGGGCCGAGTGGTTCGTGGAGATTTCGGATTTTCATTTACGACCAAACAGCCTGTCGGTGAAATCATCGCGCAGCGCTTGCCCAAAACATTGGTGCTGGCCGGCGTCGCGCAGTTGGTCGTCGTCACCATTGCACTCATTGTCGGCGTGTTGCAAGCCGTCAAACAATACTCCTGGTTCGACAACCTGATCACCGCCCTTTCATTCATCGGCTTCTCCATGCCCATCTTTTTGATCGCGCTCAGCATGATTTTGATTTTTGCCGTGGGGGCCAAGGACTTGAGCCGGCAGCCCGGCATGGGTTGGTTTCCCTATTTGCCAACCGGCACCGCAGTGTGGGATGAAAAAAATCCACTGGAATGGGTGCGCCATTTGATTTTGCCAGTCGCCAGTCTGGCCATCATTCAAGTGGCGGGGTATTCGCGCTACGTGCGCTCGGCCATGCTGGAAGTGCTAAGCCAGGATTACGTGCGCACCGCCCGTGCCAAAGGCTTGCTGGAGAAAGTGGTTGTCTCGCGGCACGCCCTCAAAAACGCCGCGCTTCCCTTCATCACCATTATTGGGTTGGACATCCCCTTTTTGCTGGGCGGGGCCATTGTCACCGAACAGGTGTTTTCATGGTCGGGGATGGGGCGTTTGTTTGTGGAGTACGCCGGCAAATCGGACTATCCGGTCATCATGGGCGTCCTGATGCTGGTCGCCGTCGCCGTTGTCATCTTCAGCATCCTGACCGATGTCGTTTACACATTCTTTGATCCGCGCATCAAGTTAAGCTAACCCCGATGGCAATTACGCTGGATTCACCCACCACCACCGCGCTCGAGCGAGCGCGCAACAAATCCATTACGCCCAACCAATTGGTGTGGCGACGATTTACCCGTCATCGCGGCGCCGTCATTGGTGCCATCGGTGCGCTGTTCATCATCACCTTTATTGTCATCGGCTCGATATTGATCAAGCCCGATCAAGCCATTCGCCCCGACGCGTTCAATATCCTGTCTGGCCCTACCTGGCTGAGCGATAAGCCCTCCAAAGAGATGCACTTGTTTGGAACCGATCAGGTGGGCCGTGACATCTTCGCGCGGATTGTGTATGGCGGCCAGATTTCGCTGGTCATCGCCGTGCTGGCCCTCACACTGGGCACGGCCGTCGGCATCGTCGTCGGCGGGGTGTCGGGCTACTTTGGCGGCTGGCTCGATATCGTTCTAATGCGCTTCACCGAGGCAGTCCTATCCATTCCCCAGCTATTCCTGCTCATTGTGCTGGGCAAGCTGCTGGTGCCGCGCCTGCCTTCGACCATTCCGTTTCTAGGCCGCAACATCAGCGGCAGTGTCATCGTGGTTATCCTGGTCATCGGCTTCACCTCGTGGATGTATGGCGCGCGCATTGTGCGAGCCAGCATGCTGAGTTTGCGCGAGCGCGACTACATTTCTGCATCGCACGCTTTGGGGGCGAATCGTTTTCGCATCCTGTTCAGCCATTTGATTCCCAATACGTTTGCGCCGATCATCGTCACGGCCACGCTGGGTCTGGTGAACGCGATCACGTCTGAGGCCTATGTCTCATTCCTTGGCCTGGGAGTGCAAGACCCGCCGACGGCCAGCTGGGGCAACATGATCAGCCAATCGCTCAATCACATGCAGCGCACCCCACCGGTATGGTGGATGTGGTTCTTCCCCGGTATATTCATCACGATGACTGTGCTATTCATCAACTTCATCGGCGACGGTCTGCGCGATGCGCTCGATCCACGCCGGCGGGTTTAGTCTTAAACATTACGAGGAATAAACTTCATGCAAAGACGCGAAGGCACAAAGATGAACTATTTCTCTTTGCGCCTTCGCGTCTTTGCGTGAAACCCCCTATCTGGCATATCATCGGGAAACATGAAACTAACAGGCCAATGTTGGGTTTACGGCGATGACGTAAACACCGACGTGATCTTCCCCGGCAAATACACCTACACCATGACCAACGTCGCCGACTTCAAGAAAGTGGCGCTGGAGGACCTGGACCCCGAGTTCGCCAAAAACGTGCAGCCCGGCGATATTGTGGTAGCCGGCAAAAACTTTGGCTGCGGGTCATCGCGCGAGCAGGCGGCCGTGTGCTTCAAAATGTGCGGTGTTAAAGTCATTGTCGCCAAATCGTTTGCGCGCATTTTCTTCCGCAACTGCGTGAACAACGGCGTGCTGCCCATCGTGTGCCCCGAGGCCGTGAACGCACTGCGCAAAGGCGATACGATCACGGTTGATCTGGAGCACAGCACGATAACCCTGGGTGAGCTGCCGCCATTTTCGTTCCCGCCCCTCTCGCCCTCGGTCACGGCCATCATTGATGCCGGCGGCCTCATTCCCATGTTGCGCAAAAAGCTCGGCACCGAACATCTGCCCATGCCAGAGCTGAAGTTCAGCACAGAGTAGATTTTGCAGGGGCAAAGCAGCAGGCTCGTGTATGAGTTTGATCTGCGATGAGTCCGCTGCTTTGCCCCTACATCTACATCTTTCCCCGCCCCTACTCTTGCAGCCAGTCCAGTTGCACGGCCGAAGGCTGAATGCCCAGATCAATGATCTTGCCGTCGTGCTTGCGAATCAACAGAATACGGCTGCGAATCGTGAACTGATAACGTTCCAGAGCTTCGGTCACGATCCAGCTGCCATTCGGCGAAAACAGGCTGTAGCCCGATACAGTGCGCGAAAACAGCACGCTCTGAAGGTTGCCCGTGCTCAATTCCGTCCACACCAATTGGCCGACCAAGCCATCGCAGGAATCATGTTGCAGGATAAAGCGCTCATCGGCCGAAATGGCGAACTGCGAGACACACCGTTGCGCCGGCGCCGGCAGCCGCGCCACTAGCGCCGGCGCAACATCCGTCATATGCATCCGGTAGACCGCTCGATCACGCACCAACAGCAAGCTGCCATCCGTCAGCCAGTGCACCAGATCCAGTGAATCCAAGCTACTCATCAGCAGTTGCAGATTGGACGCATTCACATCCTCTCCTATATCTACTTTAGGCGAAAACAAAAACACATCGAGCACCATCTTTTTCCTGGAACTCGTGCCCGCCAAACGTTGTGCGGTGATGATGAGCCTCGGCGGCGATACGGCTGGCGGGGCTGCGGCCGGTGCGGCAGTCTGCCAAATCGCCTGCTGAATGCTGTGCACCGCCGGGTCGAGCGGCACTGTGATGACCTGGCCGGTATCGATGCGAATTAAATTGATTGTGCGGCCAAAGGTATTGCGCCGGCAAATGCCCGTAGTCGCCAGCATCCATATCCCGCCCGGTGCCAGCGACAGGTCGCAAATCGGGTCTGGCAGGGTCAGCATTTGCAATGCTGCGCCATCAGGGGTGATGAGAAACGGCTGGGGCTTAACCACACGGCACACCACCTGAGCCGTAATCGCCACCGACATCGCACCGCCGCTCAACGCATTCTGGGCCGTGGTCTGCGCGGCACGCGCCGCCGCATCGCGCACTCCTGTCACCGATGATGAGGCCGCGGCATACATCGCCGTCAACGCGCCACAGTCATTTTCCACATCGCGCGCCGAGGTAACCGCGAGCATGGGTTTGCCATCGCGCTGCCACAACGGCTCATAGCTCACATCAGTCGAGAGCAACGCCGTGTAATCATCGAAGGTTCTGGTATACGCGTTGAACCAGAGCAACTGGCGAGCCGAACGCATATCGGCCATGGCCCGGTTGTCGTTGGTGGCCTGAATCGACACAATCGCCTCGCGGGTCAGCGGCGACCACTCGGGGCAATGCGCATTGTCGGGCAGCTTCAGCAACAGGCTCCGGCTCAAGGTGCCATCTTCGGGCACATCATATTGCCAGACGTTTTGACCATCGCACAGCGCCAGCCGTTGCACATCTGCTGCCGCCGGCGCAGGTCGCGACGCGGATATTGGCGCTTCTCCCTGACACGCGCCGAGCACCAGACTCAACACGCACGCGAGCAAAATCTGGAGATTTATTTTTGCTCGCGCCATGGGGTTTGTGTCGGTGGCCTACGCTTCCGGCAAATTGCGCAGCCGCTCGGCCGCCTGCTCGGCCGTCAGATCGCGTTGGGGTTGAGCCAGCATTTCATAGCCGACCATGAATTTCTTGACTGTGGCGCTGCGCAACAACGGCGGATAAAAGTGCAGGTGCATCTGCCACTCGTCGTGCGGCGCGCCATCATAAGGGGCTTGATGCACGCCCATGGTGTAGGGAAACGAGACATCGAAGAGATGATCGTAGCGGCTGGCCATGCGTTTCAGCGCATCGGCCAGACCATCACGCTCGGCCTCCGTCAGATCCACAATACGGCGCACATGGCGGCGGGGCAACACCATGGTCTCGAACGGCCAGACCGCCCACCACGGCACCAGACACACAAAATGCTCATTCTCAAAGACGATCCGTTCGCGCTCCTTGAGTTCCAATGCCAGATAGTCCAACAGCAGGGGCTGATGATGTCCATCCAGATACGCCTGTTGCGCCCGAGTCTCTTTGGCGATCTCGGTAGGGACGTGGCGGCTGGCCCACAGCTGGCCGTGCGGATGCGGGTTGCTGGCTCCCATGATCTCGCCCTTGTTTTCAAACAGCTGGATATACGCGATGTCATCGCGCGCGCCCAGTTCGGCGCACTGCGCCGCCCAGGTGTCCACCACCGCGCGAATCTGCTCACGCGGCAATTGAGCCAGGGTCAGGTCATGCCGTGGTGAAAAGCAAATCACCCGGCACACGCCAGTCTCCTGCTCGGCACGGAGGAGATTCGGCTCGGAAGCCGAGATGACGGACGACGGACGACCGACGAAGGAGGCGTGCTGGCCGTCGTGGGTCGTCCGTCGTCCCGGCTTCTGAGCCGCGTCGTCTCCCATTTCCAACAGCGCCGGAAAATCGTTATCAAACACATACACGCCGGCGTAATCGGGATTGGCGACACTGTTGACACGGGCGTTGCCGGGACACAAATAGCAGGTGGGATCGTGCGCGGGCCGTTGTGCGGGTGTTTGCTTTTCGACCGCTCCCAACCACGGCCGGGTCGCACGTTGGGGTGAAACCAAAATCCATTCCTGGGTCAAAAGGTTATAGCGGCGGTGTGGCTGAGTTCGGTTGAGCATACAAAGAGTGGTTAGTGGTTAGTGGTTAGTGGTTAGTCGTTAGTGATTAGTCACGAGTGTCTTGAAACTAATCACTAACCACTAATGACTAACCACTCCTTTTCACTTCACCTGATAATCATCGCCCAAAATCACCATCACATCGACCGGGCTGTTGGGGTCATAGGCATCGACGATGGCGGCGGGCGGCACGCCCAGAGTTGCCACCAGTCGCTCGACATAGGCGCGCCGGCGATGATAGTCCACAACAATGGTTTGCGCTGTCACTTGTGTGGCGTCGCTGACTGAATCGATGATATAGCCCTTGCCCTCCAGATAACCCTTGGCCCCTGAAGCCAGCCCCACAGTTTTGGTGCCGTTTTGAAGCGAGACCCGGCCCGTATTGGGTTCAATGGCTTCGGGTGTTGCAGCAGCAGCGGCCGTATCAAGCGGTGCGCTCAAAAATTTCTCGCGCAGTTCACGCACATTGTCGCGAATGGGAATCAGCACACTGGCCCCCTGCGGCGTCGTCCAGGGCTGCACCGCCTGCTCATCGATCGCCACCTGCGCAATCCGCTCTTTGGGCACGTTGTCCTTCATAAACTCGGCCAGCTGCCCAATCTCGTTGATGCCTAAATCGGTTTCGATGGCACCGCCCAACATGCTCAAAATTTGCGGCGTTTTCGGCAGCAATTTGACAACGGCATCGGTGCTCACCAGCTTCTCGCGCAAGGCCATCATGACCTGTTGTTGCCGCCGAATCCGCCCAAAGTCGCTGTCACCGTGGCGGGTGCGCGCGTATTTCAGGGCGGTTGCGCCGTTCAATTGTTGAGGTCCGGCGGCCAGATAAAACGGATCGTAACCGTAGTTGGCGTCGGGGAATTCAGGATCGTTGATCTC
>JBBQST010000037.1:0-16947 GCA_038213625.1 Thermoflexales bacterium | reverse complement strand
CCCTGTGATGGGACTCCACTGACGCCAAACTCGGCTCGCCGATTTCGATCTGTATCGTGTTACGCATAAGGGATTCCTCAGCCTGCGGCCCCGGAATGACAGCCTCTGCTCTCAGCGACTCTAAGGGCCTGCTGAGCAGTTACAAATTATGTCCAAATAGGAAGTTGATCGGGATGTAGAACAAGCCCATGTGGGGACAAAAAAGGGGCCGGCAAGCCGGCAAGCGAAACGAGCGAATGAGCATGAGAGGGGCTTTGAGCTTTCAGAAAATCTCAAAGCTCTAGAGGTCGTCATGCCGGCCACACCGGCATTAACCAAACGCGGCCAGCAGCCGACCCAGATAGGCGCTGAGCTTGGTGCTGGTGGGCTGAAGCTCGGCCAGCAACGTGCGCATTGGCGCGCCTTCGTCGGCAAAGACACGGATGTGGCCCAGCGGCGCGGCCCATGTAAGGGCTTGCAGCAGCGCGTGTTGTGCCGCGGCCTCATCCCCTTCGGCCTGTCGAAGCAGTGCCTGGATTACATAGCCCTCGATCGCGTGTCCCAGCCAGCCTTTCGCCAGTGCGCTCTCGATCAGTTGAGACAGCACTTTCATGGCCTGAGCCAGCACATGCGGCTGCGGGTCGTGCCGATATTGGGCCAGCAAAATGTGGGCCACGGTCAGCCGTGCGAAATAGCTCAACAGAGTTTGCTCGCCGGGTTGATTTTGACTCGGCAGCGCGACGTTGACCCAATGCATTCCGCTTTCGAGATCGCCCATGTCGAGCAGCAGACGCATGCGATAGCCCACCAGTAATGTGCGGGGAATGGCCGAGACCAGCCGCATCTGGGTCAGCCAATCCTCGGCATGTTGTAAGGTGCGCAAAGCATCCTGAATATCACCCTGCGCGCGTTGCAGACGCGCCGACACGATATAACCTCGCACCAACAGACCCATTTCACTGGTCGCCCGAAGCTGCGCAATCCCCTGATTCAGCAGCACACGGGCCGCGTCCCCATCGTTCCACTCCAGGAGCACTTCGGCCAGCACGATGTTGACCAACCCCGAGGCCGGCAGCACCTGATTGCTGTGACGTATCACATAGTTCAATGCCTGCTCGCAAGTGAGTTTGGCTTGCGCAAGCTGGCCTTGTCGAATCTGAACACTGGCCAGCTCTTCATACGCCGACAACACGATGTAACCGGCTCCACTGGCCGTGCCCAATGCGATTGCGTTGGCCATGGAAACCTGGCCGGCCGCGATATCACCTCGATAAAAGCAGGCCGCCCCGATGTTGAACGCCGCCCCTGAACGCAGCGCGCTGTCGAGCGGCAATTGCTGCAAAGACAGTTGCGTCAGTTCAATCGCGCGCGCGGTCTGGCCCTTCAGCCGCGCCACCGTGCCATGCAGCAGGGTCATCCCACCCACCACATCCATTGGCAAGTCGGCGGCATTCAACGCCGTTGCACCGTGGGCCATCAAAGGTTCGATGGCATCAAAGCGCGCGAGCAATGCCAGGACTACGCCATAGACCAATATCAGGCGCGGGCGCGCGTGGATGACCACGGTGGGGAGCCGCTCAATCAATCGATTGACCAACAGCACTTCGCTGCGGCGCATCACAATGTCCATTCCCTGTTGCTCAATCAGAGCCGCTGCCTGTTCCACGTTTGGAATGGCCAACGCATGATTCACAGCCGCTTCAATCTGCCCCGCCTCGTCATACCAATCGCTCGCGCGGCGGTGAAGCTGGGGCAGCAACTCAGGCTGGCTATATTGTAGGCGGTGACGCAACACCTCCACAAATAAGTGGTGATAGCGATACCAATGTCGCACCGGGTCCAGCGGAATCACAAACAAGTTGTGGCGCTCCAAATGCTCCAGCACCTGTTGGCCATCGCGTTGGTCGGTGACGGCATCGCACAGCGGGCCGCACAGCCGGTCGAGGATGGAGGTCCGCATCAGAAAGGATTGCACGGCCGCCGGTTGACGGCTGAGCACCTCATCCATCAGATAGTCCACGATGTAGCGGTTGCTGCCGCTAAAGGCGCTGATGAACGCCGAGCGATCTGACAGGCCGCGCAACGACAGCGCGGCCAGTTGCAGGCCGGCGATCCAGCCCTCGGTGCGCGTTTCGAGCACGGCAATTTCAGCCTCTTGCAGAGGCGTGCCGACCAGCTCATTCAGGAATCTCGTCGCCTCATCGCGGGTAAAGCGCAGCGCACGATCCCGAATCTCGGTGAGCTGATTGCGCGCGCGCAACCGCGACAGCGACAACGGCGGATCGGCGCGGCTGGTGATCATCAGGTGCATATGGGGCGGCAGGTTGTCCAGCAGATACATCGCCGCCTCGTGCACGACTGGGTTTGTGATGGCGTGATAGTCGTCTAACACCAGAACCCATGACAAGGGTGCTGTAGGCAAAGTCGCTTGCATCAGCTCGCTCAGCAAGCCGGCCAGAATTATTTTAGGAGCCGGTGCTTGCTGAGTTTGCAACGCAGCGAGGGCCATCTCACCCATGTTGGGTTTGTTGGGTTGCAACTGCCGACAGGCATGAATGAGATAGGTCAGAAATCGCGCGACATCATTGTCGTCGGCATCCAGTGAAAACCACGCGGCCCGCGTGACCGTGTCCAGCTCGGCCACATGCGCGGCCAGCGTAGTTTTGCCAAAGCCGGCTGAGGCCGAGATCACCGTCAACGGCCGCGACACCCCTTCGCGCAGCAACTCAATCAGTCGAGGCCGTGCAATCCAATTGGCTTGCCGGGTGGGGAAGAACAGTTTGGTCGCCACCAACGGGGTCGGCTCTGGCTTGGGCACAGGCGGTGCTGCCGGGGATGTGGTGGCCGGCGTGGTGGCCGGCGAAGTAAATACGTGGTCGGCCGCGGTGCCATTTCCACGCGCAAACAAAATAAATTCATCGCGCTGGCTGGGGGCAATGTTGACCCCATCGGCAATGGCACCGGCCAGTTCCCGTGAGGGAAAGCGCTCATCGGTTTCGATCTTCTTGATGGTTTCGGGAGAGCAATGCGCGCGCCGACCCAACTCAGCGCGCGTCAGATCGAGGAGGCGCCGCTGGCGTTTGAGCCATGCGCCGAAGGAGATGGCTTCGCTAGGTTGGGGTTCCATTGAGCGTGGAGATTGTATGTGAAACGCTTTTCCTTTCAACGGCGAGTGTGACCGTGACTGCGCCACTCAATTGCGGCGTCCCACTTTTTGTCCACGGCTTGGGGCTATTGTTTTGCCGGCCGGTCGCTACGCTCTGATGGATGAGAACACCGGCGAATTTCGACCCACACCTATGGCCTGTTTATCAGTTTTGCCTCAAGAGCCACATCGACCTGTATTGGTCGGACTGGTTCGCAGGGATGACTATACGACACGCCCCTCATGGAGTAACCGTGCTGACGGGAGCAGTGGCCGATCAAGCCGCGCTGCACGGCTTGCTGAACAAAATTCGCGACCTGGGATTGACGCTGTTGGAACTTCGGCTGATGCCGGCCTCATGTAGTGATGATGTGAATGAGGTCGATTCATGATCTAACCCATTTTCGCCGGTCGCGCTGGGCAATATGAGTCAGACCCTTGGGGTGGCGCACATCGAATCCGGGCCAATGCGACCGTCTATGCGCCACCCCAAGGGTCCAGGCTCACACAAGCCATTCACGCGAGTCCTGAGGCGCTCTAAAAACATAGACCTGATTCTGTCCCTGTTGCATGTCCCCCTTGCAGGGCTTATTGCGGGAAGCCGTTTCTGTTTCACTGATGTGCAACGAAGTGACACAAACGAACGGCCTATCAAATGGCCGGCTCTATGTGATCACTGAATCAACAACCACACGAGAACGTTACAGGAGAAATGATGATGAACCACTCAACAAATACGCCCAACACATCCAGCAAATTGACCATCAGCGCGCGCATAGTGGCCTTGGCGGCACTGCCTTTGCTGCTGGCCGGCTGCTTCAACGCCACCCGCACCGGCCCTCTGCGCACCGAAGCGCAGACCATTCAGCCCAGCGGCGCCACCACTGCCAAAGTGAACCTGGAGATGGCCGCAGGTGTATTGAAACTGGACGGCGGCGCGGCCGAAATGGCTCAGGCCGATTTCGCTTACAACGTGGATGCATGGAAGCCCGTCGTGAACTACAAGGTCACCGATGGCACCGGCAACCTGTCCATTCGTCAGCCCGACATCAACACGTCCACCCTCATCAACACACGCAACGACTGGAACATTCGCTTGAACAGCCAGATGCTAACGGACTTGCACGTGAGCCTGGGCGCGGGCCAAAGCACCCTCAACTTAAATCGCATGGCGCTAAGCGCGCTGAATGTGGAATGCGGTGCCGGCGAGACTGTGATTGATCTCAGTGGCGCGTGGGCCAAGAGCACATCGGTCAAGATCTCCGGCGGCGTCGGTGAGTTGACTGTGCGCCTTCCCAAAGATGTGGGCGTGCAGGTGAAGGTCGAAACGGGTCTTGGTACTACCAAGCAGAGTGGTCTTCAGAAGAACGGCAACCTCTACACCAACGCTGCGTTTGGCACCTCGCCGGTCACCTTGAATCTTGATATCGAAGCCGGTGTGGGTGAGGTGCGGCTTGAAGTGGCGAATTAGCAGACGCTCTCCACCTTTCGTCGAATTCACCTCAAATCAACCTTAAACAAATGGCTCAAGGCAGCGGTCTTATATGAGCCCGGACTGCCTTGAGCGATGGAAGAAATTAAATGCAAGCAATCAAGTCATTCGTTCAACGGCATCCGCTCGCCACATTTTTTGCGCTGGCATATCTTTTTACCTGGCTGGGCTGGGTGATGCCCGAACGCATCTACACCGGCACCACGCTCACCTTCATCCTCGCCGGGCCGTTCTTCCTCATGCTGGCCGGCCCCTTGCTCGCCTCGCTCATTGTCACCGCCATCATCGGCGGCAAGGACGGCCTCATCGCCCTGCTGCGCAAGTTCACGATCTGGCGGGTGGGTTGGCAATGGTATGTCGTGGCGCTGCTGCTCACGCCGGCCATCAGCCTGGCCGCCCTCTACCTGAACACCTTGTTTGGTGCGCCGGTGCCCACGGCCGCGCTGTTTGGCTCGGTGTCCGGCCTGCTGATTACATTTGCCATCCGGCTGGTGCACCCTTTCGACGGCCCCCTGCAGGAGGAGTTGGGCTGGCGCGGCTTTGCCCTCCCGCGCTTGCAAGAGCGCTACTCGGCGCTGACGGCCAACCTCATCCTCGGCGTCATGGTCGTCATCTGGCATCTGCCGCTGGTGCTGATGGGCATGTTGCCGGCCCACTTGCTCATCGCGACGCTGGCGTTCACGGTGGTGTTTGGGTGGATCGTGAACAACACCAAAGGCAGCGTGCTACTGGTCTTGATCGCCCACGCGGCCGATGGCCTGTTCATCCTGCGCAATCTGGGTCTGAGCGATGTGGATACGACGCGGCTGACCTGGCTGCAAGCGGCCGTGTGGGTTGTGGTGGCCGTGATCGTGGTGCTGCGCTACGGACCAACCCTGGTGCGCAAGCCGGCACAAGTGGGTGGTGTGGCCACAACAGCGCCAGCGGCATTAAGCAATTTGTCCAATAATGTCTAATGTATCCGCCTCATGCAACCAAAGCCAGTTCGAGTCGTATCCTGTATTCAGCAACAGATGGGCTTTCTTGAGGCTATAAAAATAGACCCCTCGGCCCTTAATCTGACATTAACTTTAAGGCTGGAAGCCGATGCCACTCGGCTCATTTGCTTAATCTCACCGAGACTCAACCTCTATGAAATTTGATTTAACGCCTGGATGGGATGTGCCAGATGTGCGCCGGCACGATGCACCCACGTTGTCGAAGACCGCCCTCGTATTCACATTGCTCATGAGCACCTTGCTGGCCGCCTGTAGCATGGGCGCGGCCGAAGCTCCCGCGGCTCGCTCGGCCACCCTGGCACGCGGCGCGTTGCAAGCCAGCATTTCGGCTAGCGGCAATATTCAGGCCGAAGACGAAGCAAAGCTGGCGTTTCAGGCGACTGGCACAGTGGCCCAGATCAATGTCAAAATTGGCGACACCGTTCAGAAAGGCGCTGTGCTGGCCCGGCTGGACACGACCGATGCCGAGTGGGAATTGCGCAAGGCGCAGACCTCGCTTCAGGATGCGGATGCTGCACTGATCATTGCCCAATCCAGCTACAGCCGCACTGTTGCGCGCGCCCAGCCGGCCGAAATCGCGGCCGCGCAAAGCTCGGTCAAAGCTGCCAACGACAACTACAAGAAGGTGCTGGCCGGCCCGACCGAAGCCGAATATCAGTCGGCCAAAGCCCAACTGGCCAATGCCGAAGCCGAGTTGAGGCAGGCGCAATCGGCCTATGACAACGCCTTTCGTGAGGACCCGGCCGGCATCGGCGCACATCCGGCGGCGCTGGCGTTGGAGAAGGCCACCAATAACTACAACGCTGCCAAGGCCGATTTTGACAAGGCGGTGCAGCCGGCCAATGACGCGCAGACGAGCACGGCGCTTCAGCAGATTGCCGATGCGCGCGCGCAGTTGGAGAAGGTGCGTTTGCCCGCGCCCGTCTATGACATTGCCCGCGTTAATGCCGAGGTGGAGCAGGCGCGCATCAAGATTGCGCAAGCAGGTCTGGAGATTGAGCAGGCCCAACGCAAACTCAATCGCTCGCAAATTGTGGCCACGCTGGACGGTGTCGTGGCGGCCGTGGATGTGAAAGCGGGCGAGACTGCCAGAACCGACCCCGTGATCACGCTGGTCGATGTGTCGCGATTGCGCATCGATATTAATGTGGACGAGATTGACGTGAGCCAGGTGCAGGTGGGGCAGGCCGTAAATGTGCAGTTGGATTCGTTGCCGGGGTTGAACTTGCAGGGCAAAGTCAGCCGCATCTCACCGATCTCAAAAATGGTCAACGGCGTGGTGTCCTATGTCGTTACAGTGGGATTGCCACAGGCCGAGGCGAAGTTGAAGCCGGGTATGACCGCCAACACGCGCATCGTGTTGCAAACGCGCGAGAACGTGGTGCTGGTGCCGAATTGGGCGATTCGCAAAGACAAGCAGACCGGCAAGACCCTTGTCACCGTGCCGGCCAGCGCGCCTGCTGAGGGTGCTCCGGCGAATGGCGGCACTGCACAACCCAACCAGACTCAGGAGGCCGAGGTGGTGCTGGGGTTGAAGGACGACACCCACACCGAGGTGATCTCGGGCGCGGCCGAAGGCCAGACCGTGTTTCAACCTGCGGCAATTACTAATCCTTTGGCACAATAATGGCCGGGTCGGTTCCGGGATGAATTGGCGATTACCAAACCTGCAAATTACATGGGCCGTTCACACTGAAAATAATATGATGAGTCGTTTGTTCAGTCGCAAGAAAATGAATCCTGCCAGTAAATATGAGCACGGCAACGATCACCTGATCGAGTTGCGCAATGTGGTCAAGGAATACAAGACCGGCGCTGGCGTGTTTCGCGCGCTCAAAGGCGTGAATCTCAACGTCAACAGCCACGAGTTCGTCGCCATCATCGGCAAAAGCGGCAGCGGCAAATCCACCCTCATCAACATGATCACGGGCATCGACCGGCCCAGCAGCGGCGAGGTGTTGGTGGGTGATACGGCCGTGCACACCTTGAATGAGGGCCGCACGGCGGTGTGGCGCGGCCGCAACATCGGCGTCATCTTCCAGTTCTTTCAACTGCTGCCCACGCTCACCGTGCTGGAAAACGTGATGTTGCCGATGGACTTTTGCAACATGTATGCGCCGCGCGAACGCAAAGACAAGGCGATGTATTTGTTGAATCTGGTGGACATGGCCGAGAACGCGCACAAGCTCCCCAATGCCACCAGCGGCGGCCAGCAACAGCGCGCCGCCATCGCCCGGGCCATGGCCAACGACCCGCAGATTTTGGTGGCCGACGAGCCGACCGGCAATCTGGACAGCAAAACTGCCAACGCCATCTTCGATTTGTTTAACAATCTCGTCGCCAACGGCAAGACTATTCTGATGGTCACCCACGACAACGATCTGGCCTCGCGGGTGACCCGGGCCGTGATGGTGGCCGACGGCGAGATCGTGGACGAGAAGCGCAATCCAGGCCCGGCGATGACGCCAGAGCCGACACCAGGCCACAACGGCCGTGCTGCGCCGGAGCCGGTGGCGGCGAGCTGAGGCGAATTGACCGGCCATGGGGCTTGCCTCTGGGGCGATGCCCCAGGCTGGTATGAGGATGCGCCGTTGGCGCGGAACAGGGGCGGCATTTTGAATCTGCATGCAAATCTTGGGATCTGAAGGGGTAACGCCCCGATCTATACCAGCCTGGGGCATCGCCCCAGGTAGCGACGATCCGTTGGGCCAACGGCCCGCCCTATTTCTGTGACCAACGACTAACGACTAATCACTAACGACTAACCACTCTTAATCATGATCTCTCCTCGTTGGAAGAAAGTGCTCAGCGACATTGTGAGCAGCAAGACCCGCACCCTGCTGGTGGTGGTGTCGATCGCCGTCGGCGTGTTTGCCGTCGGCACCACCCTCACCATTCAGGATGTGCTGGCGCGCGAGATGAACCGCAACTGGCAGGCGTCGAGCCCGGCCAGCGCACGGCTGGGCATGCAGGGCTTCCACGAGGACTTCGTTAGTGCCATCCGCCAGATGCCCGAAATTGCCGATGCCGAGGGCCGCAGCAGCGTGTTTACGCGGGTCAAGGTCGGCGACGACTGGCAATTCATCGAGATGTTTGCGCTGGACAACTTTGACGAGATGCGGCTGAGCAGGATTGTGCCGGCCACCGTGGATCGCGCAGACTGGCCTCCGGCCAAACGCGAAATCATCCTCGGCACCAACTCGCCCAATTTTCTAAAGACCCAGATCGGCCAGAACATCGTGGTGCAGATGCCTAACAACAAGCAATACACGATGCGGGTGGCTGGCACGGCCTACAACGTGGACGAAGGTGGCGGGCCATTCATGTTTGCGGCCACCGGCTTTGTCAGCTATGACACGTGGGCGTGGCTGGATCAGGGCCGCGAGTTCGACTCGTTGCTGATTCGGGTGGCCGACCAGGCGGATAGCCGTGATCACATCCAGGTCGTGGTCGATGCCATTAAAAAACGCGTGGAAAACGAGGGCCGGCAGTTCTTTCAGGCCAACATCCCGCGCCAGCCAGATCGTCACCCCGCCAACGAAACGGTGCAGGGCATCGTGGCCTTGATGACCGTGCTCGGCATCGCCTCGTTGATCATGAGCGGGTTTCTGGTCATTAATACCGTCTCGGCGGTGCTGGCCCAGCACGTGCGGCAAATTGGGTTGATGAAGGCGATTGGAGCGCAGTCGGGCCAGTTGGGCCGTATGTATCTGGTGATGGTGCTGGCCTTCGGCGCGTTGTCGTTGCTGATTGCCGTGCCACTGGGCATGGCCGGCTCGCGTCTGTTGGTGAGCTACATGGGCGAGAGTCTGCTTAATTTGCGCATCGCCAGCTATTGGCCGCCGACCTCGGTGTTTGTGTTGCAAGCCGGCATTGGCCTCATTGCGCCCATTGTCGCGGCCGTGGCTCCCGTGCTCAGCGGCACCCGCAAGACCGTGCGCGAAGCCATCAGCGACTATGGCATCGGCCAGACCCGGGGCAACGGCAAAGCGGGCTGGCTGGCGCGATTGATGGGCCGGGTGATGTCGCGGCCACTGCTGATCTCGTTGCGCAACACCTTTCGGCGCAAAGGCCGTCTGGCATTGACGATGATTACGCTGGTGCTGGGCGGCGCTATTTTCATGGGTGTGATGAGCGCGCGCGATGGCTTGAACAAGACCCTGGACGCGGCGCTGGCCTATTGGGACTACGACATGGATGCAAACCTGAGCCGCGCCTACCCAGCCGAGCAGGTGGAGCGCGAGGCCCTGACGGTGCCGGGTGTGACACGGGTGGAAACCTGGGGCTTTGGTAATGCGCGGCGGGTGAACGAGGATCGCACCCAGAGCCCCGAATTTGTTGTGGCCGCGCCACCGGGCAATACCGAGATGCTCAAGCCGATTGTGTTGCAGGGCCGCTGGCTGGCCCTGGATGATCAGGACGCCATCGTGATCAACACCGATGTATTGCGCACCATGCCCGATGTCGAAATCGGCGATGTGATCAACTTTAAGATCAACGGCCAGCAACGCGCGGCCATCAAAGTCGTTGGCATTGTGCAGGGGGTGTTGAACGGCCCCATCGGCTACATGAACCGGGCCGGCTTCAGCAAGATTGCGCAGTATGGGGGCAAGGTCAGCTTCCTGGCCATTCGCACCGACACGCGCGACCCGCAACAACAGGCCGCCATCAGCCGCGCCGTGGAAGAACGCTTCAAGCGGGCCAGCATCCAGCTCAGCGGCACCAGCCTCACCAGTAACACCCGCACGGCGATTAATTCACAGTTCAATATCGTCATCTACCTGTTGATGGCGATGGCGATTTTGCTGGCCGTGGTGGGTGGCCTGGGGCTGGCCGGCACCATGAGCATCAACGTGATGGAGCGCACCCGCGAGATTGGGGTGATGCGCGCCATCGGCGCCAGCAACGGTGCCATCCGCACCATCGTCATCGTCGAGGGTGTGCTGATTGGGTTTTTGAGCTGGTTGCTGGGCGCGGCACTGGCGGTGCCGTTTAGCGAGGGCATTCGTGCCCTGCTGAGCAGCGCGTTGCAATTTGAAGTGCTGTATGCGTTCTCGGCCCCAGGGCTGGTGATCTGGCTGGTAACGGTGGTGACGATTGCATCGCTGGCCAGTATTTTGCCGGCCTGGAACGCCTCGCGCCTGACCGTGCGCGAAGTGCTGGCCTATGCGTGATGCGGTGACGAGTGATGCGTAGGGGCAAAGCAACGGGCTCATCGCAGATTAAACCCATACACAAGCCCGCTGCTTTACCCCTACACTGGCAGCCAAATTCATGAACGCCAACTCACCGTTAAATATCCCTATCGTTCTCAAAGACAATTACGGCACGCCGCGTGAGCTCAAACGCAACGACCATGCCAGCCTGCACAACCTCGGCGACGGCGTGCTATGCCTGGAGTTTCACAGCAAGGGCAACACGCTCGATTCACTCATCTATGAGATGGGCGAGGCTGCGCTGGATGTGTTGGAAGGAAATGCTGACTTTCGCGCCATGGTCATCGGCTCGCAGGCCAAGGACTTCTGCCTCGGTGCCAACATCAACCAGTTTTTGCAGGCCGTGGCTCTGGCGAATGGCGATGTGAAGTTGCTGGAGCCGGTTGTCGGCGTCTTGCAGGAATTACTCATGCGGCTGCGGTTCTCGGCCAAGCCCATCGTGGTTGCGCCGTATGGCCGGGTGTTGGGCGGCGGGGCTGAGGTGGTGATGGCCGGTGCCAGCGTCATCGCACCGGCAAACCTGCGCATCGGCCTCGTCGAGGTCGGCGTCGGTGTCATACCGGCCGGTGGCGGCTGCAAAGAGCTGTTGCGCCGGGTGGTGTCGCCGTACGTCCAGAGTGAACACAGCAACATCGATCTGCAATTGCAGGCGGTGTTCGAGCGAATTGCATTTGCCCAGGTGAGCGAGAACGGCCAGGTGGCCCAACAGCGCGGTTTCCTTGGCTCAGACGATGAGATCGTGTCTAAAGCTGATAGGCTAATGGATGTGGCTAAACAACGGGTCATTGCGCTAGCTGAGGCTGGATATGCGCCACCAGACCGAACCACCCAAAATGTATGGGCAGCGGGCCGCGCCGGCAAAGCCGTGCTTGCCACGAGCATCGATGATGCCCAGGCCGATGGGCGCTTCTCGGCCTATGATGCACATATCGCCCACACGCTGGCCCATGTGCTGTGCGGGGGCGATTTGCCCGTGCCGCAGTGGGTGGCCGAGGACGATATTCTGGCGCTGGAGCGCGAAGCCTTTGCCGAGTTACTGGAGGAGCCCAAAACGCAGGACCGGATTGCACACATGTTGAAGGTGGCAAAGCCGTTGCGGAATTAGAATGATCTACATGGGGGTGGAGTTGAGATGGATGCCGTGAAAACACGATTTTTAGTGGATGCTCAGGGACAAAAATCTGCTGTGGTGCTTTCAATTGCCGATTGGGAACAGTTGAGCGAATTAGTCACAACGTCTCCAGAGGTGCTGGGCGGCACACCTGTTTTCTCGGCCACTCGTGTTCCCATCAAAACACTTTTTGACTATCTCCATGAAGGTGGCAGCCTGAATGAGTTCTTAGATGAATTTCCAAGTGTGCGCCGTGAACAGGCCGTAACGCTTTTGGATTTCGTATACAGTGCATTCTGGGGCCAATAATGCGAATTATTCTCGATGAATGTCTGACACGTCTCCTTAAGCGCGAGCTATCAGGACACGACGTTTCAACAGTTCGAGAGAATGGCTGGAGTGGCAAAAAGAATGGCGAACTTCTCACACTACTGGAGTCGGCTTGTGATGTCTTTGTCACGATTGATGGCAACCTGACCTATCAGCAAAACCTCACCTCTGTTCGCATTGCATTAATTGTTTTGTCTGCCAGAAGCAACGGCATTCGGCATTTAAAGCCGCTAGCTCCAAAGATTCTGGATGCGCTTGATTCCATTCAGCCCGGCAATGTTGTCTCCATCAGCGAGCAAGCATTTTCAGGTTGAACCAGCCGTTGCGGAATTAGTCTCCACTCTCGCGTTCATTCATACGTCGCGTAAAGCCGGCTTGCCGGAACCTGTCGGGGCGCACAGAATAACGCATCATGAATTACCGACCGCTTCAAGGCAAAACCGCTTTCGTCACTGGCTCGGGCCGCGGCCTGGGCAATGCCATCGCTCACAAACTGGCGCTGTGGGGGGCCAATGTGGTGCTGCACGACCAATCGTTCGAGTCGCCGGCCGTGTTTGGCGAGGCTCAAAACCTGGCCGAAGTCGAAACCAAATTCCAGGCCTATGACGTGGACACCATGCAGGTCAGCGGCAACATTGGCGACGAGGCCGCTGTGGCCCAGATGGCCCAGCAGATTCAGCAGCGCATGGGCACAGTTGACATTCTGGTGAATGCGGCCGGCGGCGACATCGGCGCGAGCGGCAAGGGCAAGCCGGTGCCCAACGACGCATTGCACATTCCAATTGCCGACTTGCAGGTGGAAGTGGAACGCAACCTGATCGGCACCATGCTGGTGTGCCGGGCCATCGTGCCCAAAATGGTCGAGCGCAAGTCCGGCTCGATCGTGTTCATCGCCTCGGCCGCGGCGCATCTGGGTGTGTCGCCTGAGGTGACGTATGCCACATGCAAGGCCGCCATCGTGCACTATGCGCGCTGCCTGGCGCTGGAGATGCGCGAGCACGATATCCGCGTCAACGTGGTGAGCCCCGGCCCCACGCGCAGTGCCCGCTTCATGGCCACGCGCAAGACCGACGAGAAGATGATGGGCGATGCCGGCCTCAAGCGCTATGGGTTGCCGCAGGATATTGCCAATGCCGTGGCCTTTTTTGCCACAGATGAAGCTGCATTTATTAGTGGCCAGGTGCTGCGCGTGGATGGCGGAACGACCTTGTTCCCCGGGTAAATTTGAGACGAAATCTCGCAAAAAAAGGTAACTACTCAGAGGTTTTGGACAGAATGAACAAAATTAAACAGAATGCAGAGAAATCTTGGTTTTTCTTCATTCTGTTTTATTCTGTAAATTCTGTCTAAAAATCAGCGACTGAGTAGTTGCAAAAAAAGTGACACATGCATGGGTGCAGCGGCATTTTCAAGCCATTGCACCCGTGCTGAAGATAGTTGCAAAAATCGTGCTATATGACGGTTTGAAGAAGCAGTATTGACCATATCATCTCATTCATCGAGCAGAGTGTTGGCAACCCTTGTGGATATGGCGATGAAGTAACGATTGCTTGAAGTGATGTCAACCAGCCTATCAACGCCACCTAACTGCCCGGTCTGGATTTGGATACATCATTCGTATTACATCCATAGGCACATTTCATCCTTACAATCATTTCATCACAGTTGCAAGTGTGACTGTGTCATCTCAGGCTAAACGGTGTCTTCCAATGCCTATGCTCACTGCGCTTCAATCCTTTCAGGGCGTTTTTAAACCGCCACAGATCGCCAATGATGACGAAAAGCTGCGGGTGGCCGGCGTGCTGCACACGTTGTTGCTGGCCTGTTTTGTCTCTTCGTGTCTGCTCATAGTGCCGTCCTGGCTGTGGACTCGCGATCCCGTGTCCAACATCAGTCTGTGCGGGTTGGCCGCGATCAGTTGCTTTCTCATGCTGTGCCGACTCCGATTCGGCGATGTGAAAAGTGTCACATTCGGCGTCGTCGTTCTGAGTGTTGGCCTGTCCTTCCTCATCAATGTGCTGGCTTCGCGGCCCTTCCCGTTGTCGGTGTGTGTGTCGTTGATCTCGTTGCTGGCCGCCGGCTTATACCTGGATCGCCGCGCCATTCTGGCCGTCGTCAGCGCCAACATCCTGTTTGTGGTTCTGGGTCTGCTGTTCTGGCTGTTTCAAACCCGCTATCCCGTTTCCATTCAGACCATCGCTATCGATGCCTGTGTGCTGATGTGTCAGGTGGTTGCTGCCGGGTTGATCTGTTTGTTGTCGTTGCGCGAGTTGCGACGGGCGTTGAAGAGTGCTCAGGAGGCACGGCAGGATTTATTGGCGCGCAACCATGAACTCACCAGCCTGCTTGAAGTCTCGCGCGTGATCAATTCGAACGCGCGTCTCGATCAGCAACTGAAGTTCATTGTGCAAAAGCTGGATGAGGTGGTGCCGTTTGATTGGGCTGAATTGCTGGCGTTGGAAACCGAGGACCACATCGCCGGTCACCGGTCCGGGACACCGCGGCTGCGGCCATTCTTTGTTGGCGCAGCAAAAACAATCTCCAATCCCGCGATGAGCCTGCTCAGCCAGAGTGGTTTCGAGTTGTATTTGGCCGAAATTTCCAAAAGCCACGACGCGATTGTGATCACCGACACTGGCGTGAAGGCGATTGGTGCCAGTCTGTTGGCCCCGCTGATCTCTCAGGAGGGCGTGGTCGGCATTCTGGTGCTGCACGCGCGTCGGCCGCAACACTTCACCCGCACCTGCATCCCTATCGTGACCACATTTGCCAGCCAGGCCGCGCTGTCCATCGAGAATGCGCGGCTTCAGGGGCAGGCGATTCAGTCCGCAGCCTTCTCGGCCACCCTGGCCGAGCGCAGCCGCATTGCGCGCGATTTGCACGATTCGGTGTCGCAGGCGTTGTTTGGCATTGTGCTGGGAGCCCGCACCTTGCAGGCCATGCCACTGGATGCCACAGGCCGGCATGCGGCCAGCTATACGCTGGATCTGTCCGAAGCGGCGCTGGCTGAGATGCGGGCGCTGGTGTTCGAACTGGATCCAGAATCCATCGCCAGTGAAGGCCTGATTTGCGTGTTGGAGCGTCAGGCTTCGGCACTGTGTGCGCGGCACAAAATTGAAGTGAAGCTTTCGCTGGGCGAGCGCGAACCTGAGTTGCCCAGTGTGACGAAAGAGGCGCTGTATCGCATTTGCATCGAAGCCATCCAGAACATCATCAAGCACGCCCACGCTTCACAGGTGCTGATTTGTCTGGAGGTGGCCGATCCATGCGTGTCTCTGGAAGTTGTAGACAACGGCCAGGGCTTCGACCCTGATTTGCTATATCCCGGCCAACTCGGCCTGACCTCGATGCGCACGCACGCGGAGCAGGCCGGCGGCTCACTGTATATCCACAGCGCGGCCCAACAAGGCACCTCGGTTCGGGTGGTGGTGCCGGTGTAATTCGGGTTTGCGTTTGGTGAATAGGCGTCACACCCCATTACGCTAGGGCTGGCTTTGGATCAACAAGTTGTACGGCCGGCGCTGACCCACGGTGTCGAACCCATAGACCAGGATGTAATGCACGCCGGTAAATCCGGCACGATACACCAGTTGCTCGGGCCGGGCGATGCCCTGGAAGTTGGAGCTGGTCAACAGTTTGTAGTCGGGCGCAGTGCCATACAGGAACAAATCCAGATCGCCGCCGGCGAAGGTGAGCGAGACCGTGTAGAGCGTGCCGCTCTGCAACGTCATCGAGTAGAAATCGAACCGGTCGAGCGAACTGGTGCTGTCTACGGTGCCGGTGTAGAGGGTGTTGGTGCGGAGCGGACCGAAGGCGGTTTGCAATGAATTGTTGGGCTCGGAGCAATCGGTGAGTGCCGACGAACACTGCGAGAAGTTGTTCATCAGCGCCGGCAAACTCAGCCGGGCAATGACGTTAACGGTGAAACTGGTGGTGACGGTATTGGTGCCATCGCTAATGTGCAGGGTGATGACGACCTGGCCGGCCTGGCCCGGACTGGGTGTCACTTGAACCGTGCGATTGGCGCCGGTGCCGCTGATCACGATGTTGCTCACGGGCACCACCGTGGGATCGGACGAGACAGCGGTGATGCTCAGATTGGCAACATCGGTGTCCTGATCGCCCACCTGAAACGAAAGCGGCGCCGACGCTGTGCCGGCCACCAACGCGCTGGTGAGCGTGGCTGTATTGACGGGTGTGACGGTGGGCGGGGCATCCACCGCATTCACCGTCAGCTTGAAGCTGGTCGATGCGGCGTTGACGCCGTCGCTGACCAGCAGGGTGATGACGGTGTCGCCACTCTGATTGGCCGTGGGCGTGATGACCAGTGTCCGGGTTGTGCCACCCAGGTTGGTCAGGTTGAGGCTGGCCGGCGTGTTCGGCACGAGCGTGGCATTCGATGAGGATGCGCTGACTTTCAACTCGCCGGCGGCAACCCGATCATCGTTCACGCTGGTTTGCAGCGGGCCGAGCACGGTGTTTTCGTCGATAACCTGATCGGCAATGGCCGCAATGGTCGGTGGTGTCGACTCGTTCACCACAAAGATATTGAAGTTGCTGGCGGCGTCGGCTTTGCCATCACTGACGCGAACCGTAATTTGTGACGAGCCCAACACCGGGTTTGGCACCAGCGTCAACGAGGTGTTCGTGCCGACCAGCCGGTTGGCTCGCAATCG
>JBBQST010000036.1:0-16964 GCA_038213625.1 Thermoflexales bacterium | reverse complement strand
GGGTTGAACACCAACTCGCCGTTGATCAGGCCGACGCGCACGGCACCGACGGGCGTGGTGAACGGCACATCGCTGATGCACAACGCCGCGCTGGCTGCATTAATGGCCAGCACGTCAATGTTGTTAATTTGGTCGTGGCTCAGGGCGGTGATGATGATCTGGACATCGTTGCGCAGGTCGTCGGGGAAGAGCGGGCGCATGGGCCGGTCGATCAGGCGCGAGATGAGAATAGCGGCTTCGGCGGGGCGACCTTCGCGGCGGAAGAAGCTGCCGGGGATGCGGCCGGCGGCATACAGGCGCTCCTCATATTCCACGCTGAGGGGGAAGAAATCGATGCCCTGGCGCACCGACTTGGACATGGTGGCCGTGGCCAAAACCATGGTGTCGCCGATGCGGGCTGTGACCGCGCCGCCGGCCAAACGGGCCAGACGGCCGGTTTCGATTGTGATATCGGTCTCACCGACACGCGCGGTGTAGACATGATTTTCCGGCTTGTTCACCGGAACGATCAAAGAAGTATCCATGAATCCTAGTATCCTTGTGCCATTTTCTGGGCACCGCAATTGCGCCTTCTAGCGGTGGTGGACGGGCGGTGGGGTGAGATGGAACATGCGGGGCCGACTAACCTAATCCTCAAAAGCCAACGCTGAAATCCAGGTTGGTCAACAGGTCACCGTATCAATTATCAATTGGGCCAGGACAATGCCATCTAAACACGCCAACGGCAACCGACGCCGAAGGCCTTGGGTGGGGAAGGTTAGAAGTTAGAGGAAAGCGGCCGAAGAAAGTAAAAAGGCAGAAGGCAAAAGGAAGAAAGTGAAATTTGGTTCCGACCTTTTTACTTCCTGCCTTTTGACTTTTGCCTTTCCTCAGCGGCTTTCCTCTAACATCTACGCCCCTCGCTCACCTGGGCTAAAAACGAAAAAACCTCATGGGCCTTGCGACCCGTGAGGTTTATACCACAAAAAAATAGGCGAAAGCGGCTACTGAAGCTACTTGCGCAGGCCGAGCTGGCCCAGGATGATCCTGTAGGCGGCTTGATCGGTGCGTGCCAGGTATTTGAGCTGACGACGGCGCTGGCCGACCATTTTGACCAGACCATAGCGTGAGCTTTCGTCATGCTTATGGGTCTTGAGGTGCTCGTTCAACGTCATGATCTTCTTGGTGAGCAAGGAGATCTGGACCTGCGGCGAACCAGTGTCGCCCGTCTTGGTCGCAAACTTGGTGATGATTTCTTCTTTTTCTTGGATGGTGAGAGCCATTTTATTTTCCTTCGCAAACCAGCTATTGCCTGTGCGATCCAATCCACCCTCTCAAGCGGCTCAGACGCTGCGGCGATGACGCCAGCAGCTAAACACAAGTGCCTTTGCGGGTGCGGATTCTACCACCGTTACGCTTGCAGTTGAGGGAGGCGGCAGATCGTCGACGTCGACGATTCTTCGATCACACCATCACGATCACCTTGATGCGTGCTCAATCACCCGGCCGGCCTCATCCAGCGTCAGCACATCGCCCGGCTGCATGACGATGCTCAGCGGCACGGGTTCACCCTGCTCGGCGACGTTGTCCAAATGCTGCTGGAAGTCGGCTAGGTCGGGTGCCACCAGCGGGTGATCGGTGGTGATGGAGTGGCATGGCAACACGGTGTGCAGCCCCAGCCGCTGAGCCGCCAACGCGCCTTCGCACGCGTTCATCTCACCCGACACCAATCGCCCCGGCCCTGGCACGCGATGCTGGATTTCCTGTGGGTTGGTGATGCCGACGCAGCCAATCGTTGGCGCATACAGCTCGCCGATGAGCTTGAGATCGCTGAAGATGGCCGTGTCGCCACAGCGCTGCCGGGGAGATGGACAGGGGTTCTGCAATCATTAGAGATGTGGTTTTGCATTTGCGATTGCGTCCTGCTGATGGGTCGATGATTCTAGACCGGCCACATCTTACGCACCCAACTCAATGCCTCACGAATATTATCGCCTTTGCCCGCCTCAACAACGCTGGCACGCGCGCCATCCAGCAAGGCTTGCAGTCTGGGGCCATCCACGCCGCCATGCGTACCGATAAAGACGATCTGTGTCTTGGTCTTTTTCACGCCCCACTTTCCGCCAAATACCAGCATGGCACGTTTGCCCACGATGTGCACAGTGGCCTTGCGTTCCGGCGCTTCTTGCAACTGCACAAACCCCTTGGCCCGAAAGATCGTGGCTGGCAATTGGTCAATCGCGTTGCACAGCACTTTGTAAACCAGGGGTTCATCGGCCTGATACATCCAGGTATTGAACACCAGCGTGTGGTCGGTGTGTTCATGATGGTGATGATCCTCCTCATCATGCGCATCATGCGCATCATGCTCGTCGTGGTGGTGTTCGTGCGCATGATCACCCGGCTCATCCACCGCATGGGTATGCACATCCCGCTTCTCGCGCATCTGGAGCTTTTCGATGGCGTACTGGCCGGTGCCCAGCAGCAGTTCCAGCGGCGCGCGACCGTGCGTCACTTCCAGAATGCGCGCGGCCGGCACGATGTCTCGAATGAACGAGCGAGAGACTGACAAGCCAATGGCGTCCACCAAATCCACCTTGTTCATCACGATGATGTCGGCGGCGCTGATCTGATCCACCGCCAGCGATTCCTGGTCACCGCGCAAGTCCATCAGTTGCTCGGCATCAACCACCGTCACGATACTGTCGACGGTGACATAGGGCCGCAGAGCAGGCATCAGAAAGGTCTCGGCCACCGCAAAGGGGTCGCTCACGCCGCTGGTTTCAATGATGATGTATTCCGGTGGGTTGTCGCGCATGATCACGTTAACGACAGCGTTCAACAAGTCATCGCGTATGGTGCAGCAGATGCAGCCATTGCTCAGGCTGATACTCTCGCCCTCAACGGAGTCAACGCCATCAATCAACTCACTGTCGATATTCACTGCGCCAAAATCGTTCACCAGAACGGCCATGCGCAGCCCCTGGTTGTTGTGCAAAATGTGGTTGAGCAATGTGGTTTTGCCCGCACCCAGAAAGCCGGTAACAATTGTGATCGGAATCTGCTTCAATTTTTTGCTCATCTGTTTGCTATCTCCGGTCAAGGATTATTTGCGCCTCAATGAAGTCACTGATCTCTCTTTCCGCCTGATTTCATCTGAACCCAAATTCAACGTGTTGGTTCCGGCGTTGTTGCTTTTTTGGCACGCGGCACGCAGCATGGGCAACCGGCGCGATGGTCACGTTTGGGCGCAACATGGGTCGGGGAGTGCGCTGTCGGTTCGCTTTTCAGTCCGCTGCCGATGCTGAACACAGTGATGGAGCGCGAACAATTCTCGCCGCACAGCGGACAGGCCAGCGGGTCGTTCATCTGACTTATCTTTCGGCGCTCTTGCACCTCAATGCCGCAGGTGCCGCAGCCATATACATACATAGGCATCGTTAGTTCGTCACAGCGTAATCACTTGATCGGGCATGGCCGGGGCCAACGCGGCGTACAAATCCGGGAAGCAACCTACCCGAACGCCATCAACGACATTTATCGGCTTTGCCTGGCCTGGTTCGCCTTCGGCCAGCAATCGTTCCAATGCGCACTGGTCGCACATCATCAACAACATACCTGTTTGAGCCGCCACCTTTGCCAGACGCTCGCCGATGGGATTGCCACTTTGCAGGACATACGTGTTGTCGTCGAAGAAGAACATGCCAGCCACATCAGCCCCATGGGTACCCCGCTCCAGTTGCGGCAAAATCATCTTGCCCAATTTGTAGCTGGCCGTATGCCCCGACGTGCTAAAGATATAAGCGACTTTCATATAAATACCTCTGTATCAACAAACAAACGAACAAACCTTGAAAGAATGTTTCTTAAACCCTCTACATCTACATCTATATCTATATCTATATCTACATCTTCATCAACCGAACCAACAACGCGATAATCAGCGTGCTCAGCAGCGAGGTCAACATCTGCCGACCGGCCACGGTGAGCGCAAATATCGCCCCCAACTCTTTGCGAATCGTCCACAGCGTTACCATGCATGCGGTCATGGTGCTGGCCAGCCACACCAGCACAAATACCTGCCCCGTTGTCAGCGTAGCCAGCAATGCGCCATTGTCCTGATTGAGCACGAGCAAGCCGTCTTTGCGCACGATGCTAAAAATCACACCCGCGGCCACATTGCCCGGCAAGCCAAATAAGTTCAATGCGGGTGCCCCTCCCTCTGCAATCCCATCCAGTACCCCAAAGTACTGCAACAGGGTGGCAATGGCGCAGATCAGAATAAAAATGGGCATGGCTTGCAGCAAGAACTGCTTCACCACTGCACTCACCCGCCAGATAGTGGCCCGCAACGTAGGCCGCTGTAAAAAGGCACGGTCGGTGAGGGGAAGTGCCGCCGCCTCGGCCAGCGGTCGGTGCCATACGCGGGTGTGAACCGCACCCACGATGAATAGGATCAACAGGTAGGGGACGAATAATGCCGGTGCTTTTGCGCTGCCAAACAACGACAGCGTCGCGCCAATCTGATAGCTGCATGCGCTGCCGAAGGCGATGAGTGACACACACGCCTTTCGCGTGCAGGCGCTGCAACTGCGGCTCTGAAATACCGCCACCACATTGCAGCCAAAGCCGCTCAACACCGGGATCAAGTCACGTCCGTTCAAGCCTATCCTGCGCAGCCAGGGATCCAGCGCAGCCGTGATGCGATCCTTCACGCCAGTTTCCTCGGCCAGGGCTACGCTGATTCCCAAAAACAGCACGACGGGAAACGCCCACAAAAATGAATACCAACCCAGTGTGATGATGCCGTAGCTGCCGACCAGAATGAAGTGAATGAACGGCGCGCTGACGAGTAGCGGGGCCAGCACATCCATCAGTTTGCCGATGACCAGTTGATCCACGATAGGCTGGGCCCATTGCGAAAACAAGTAGGCTACGGCCACCGGCACCGCAAACATCAGCAGCAGCGTGATGACTGCGGCGAGCGCGCCAAATCGATTGTCCTCAAAAATTGTGAGGGGCGGCTGCACCACCGCAATGTCATTGACACCCACAAAGGCCGCACTTAATGCGGGAGGCTTGTGGATGGGTTGTGCGCGTCGGATGGCGTCGAGGACGAGTCCACGTTGGGCCGAGCTCATTTCGCGCGCGTTGACCGTGACGACGGGGATTCCCAGCAACGCCTGAAAATGCTCACTAAGCCGGCGTAACCGGCTATCGGCTTTGTCCTCAAAGGTGATGGCCAACGCGACATTGTGATGGCGCAAACTCGGCTCAAGCGCCTTCAGGAGCGACTCCAATTCGGCCTGCGCATTGGTGCCGCGCACCACCAGCACCACGGTGTCGGCCATGCTGATCTTTTGAAGTGCCGTGCGCGTGGTGGCACTGTCACCCTGTACG
Source organism: Thermoflexales bacterium (assembly GCA_038213625.1). Classification (GTDB taxonomy): domain Bacteria; phylum Chloroflexota; class Anaerolineae; order J036; family Brachytrichaceae; genus JANMVQ01. The sequence continues at coordinate 11,585 of JBBQST010000036.1, read as the reverse complement.
CGGATGCCCGGCGTGTCTACAACGTCGCCATTAAGTTCGCGCACGGGGGCACTGCGGCAGACCACCGTGCTGCCGCGAAAGTTCAGCTCATCGCCGGTGGCAAAACCGGTAAGGGTGCGGAACAAAGCGCTCTTTCCGGCCGATTCAAGGCCGGCCAAAACAATGGTGTGGGAGCGAATAGCCGTTTGCATAGATAGTTCGTTTCACCGCTGAAGGATCTAACAGGCGCAGTCTTCGCCACAACAACTTAAATCGTCCAAATACATTGTGCTTTTGCGATAGCGGTCCAGCGGCGTGGTGTCCACCTTCAAGCGCTGCGCAATCTGGTTTGCGACCACAGCAAAGCGCTGTCTGAACTTGTAGATAAAGCAAAAGATATGCCTGGCCTGTCGCACGCTGGGTCCACACAAAAACAAGCCCGGTGTCACCGTGCTTTCATCATGCTCAGTCAGCTCGGGCATCCCGTCGGCACGAAACGCCCACAAGTGCGGCAAGACCTGCGCACTGCTGTGAAAACCGCTGGCCAGGATGGGCTGGGTTGGCGTTTCATACCAGTCGCCGGCTTCAGTGCGAAGGGCCCATCGGGCGCCGTTCTTCTCCACGCACTGCACTCGCGCGTCCGCAATCAATTCCAAGTGGCCGGTTTGCAACGCTGTGCGCAGCCGCCCCTTGGTATAGGGTGACAGCGAAATACTTGGGTCAGGATCATCATATTGCCACTTGCCTGCGCCATCCAGTACCCGCACTTTTTTGCCCAACTTCACCAGATTGATGGCCGCATCAATACCGCTTTCATAGCCGCCGATGATTACAAATTCTTTGCCTTTGACGTGAGCCCAGGTCTCGATGTGACTATTGTGGATGCACAGGTCTGCACCCACGAAAGGGTTGAGTTTGGGATATTGAAACTCGCCAGCGGCCCAAATCACAAAGCGGCTGGTCCGCTCACCCGCGCTGGTTTTCAAATGGAAAGAGCCCTTCTCAAACACCATGTCTTGCACACTGATACCTTCTTGAACTGGCAGGCTCCAGTGTCCGGCAACGCCTTTTAAGTAGTTCGCATATTGCACGCCACTTAGATGCTCGGTTCGCAATGAATAAGCCGGCGAGGTTTGCAACGCGATGCTGTTCAAATCCATCGACCCAAAAGCGTTGCCGTTGAACGATGGAGAGATAAACCGCATTTCTCTGGGCCAGCGCAGAAAACTGGAGCCGATTTCATTTCGCTCCAAAATGGTGAATGAAATGTTCAGGGCCTGCAACACCAACCCCACGCCGATCCCGGCCGCTCCCCCGCCGATCACGCTGACATCAGCCATGGTATTCGTCCCGCTGTCCTTGAGTAACCAGATTCTGTGCCTCGTCCGTATCAAAATACTTTTCTACCAGCGTCATATTGATCCACGCACCGACAATCACAACCTCAACCTCATCAAAACCTGTTGTATTCGCTGTCATAGATACAAGCTCCTGACCGTGCGGCGCTTAGTGCCAGGCCGGAAATGGATCGGAGAATTTCTTCCATCTGGCGGGTCCCAGTTTCATTTCGGCATCGGTGAGCAAACAGGTGTTCAAGGCCTCGATCAGCATTTCCTTTTTCATATCTGCGCCAATAAACACCAGCTCTTGTCGGCGATCACCAAATTCGTCGTCCCAACCTTCGGTCACGGTCTTGTCCAGCTCCAGTTGCTGCGGCCAGTCCGCTTTCGGTGTGGCGGCATACCAACTGCCGGCATACTCCACCCGCAAAATGCCGCCAGCCTGCGACCACAGCCCTGCATCGTTCATGCGCGTGGCCAGCCAGAAGAATCCCTTGCTGCGCAGCACGCCGTCCCAATGCACGTTGAGCAACTCAAACAAGCGCCCTGGATGAAACGGCCGATGCGCCCGATAGCTGAAGCTGCTGATGCCATATTCTTCAGTCTCCGGAATTTCTTCGCCGCGCATCACCTTGAGCCAGCCAGGCGCTTGGGCCGCTTTTTCAAGGTCAAACAAACCGGTGTTCAAAATTGTGTTGGGGGGCACATTCCCAAATTGGCTGCGCACGATCCTGGCATCAGGATTGATGCTGCGCAAAACGCCTTCCAGCCGGCCCACTTCAACCTCAGTCACTTTGTCCAGCTTGTTCAATACGATGACGTTGGCAAATTCCACCTGCTCGATCAGCAGATCGCTCACCGTGCGCTCATCATCCTCGCCAGCGGCCATGCCCTTGCTCTGCAAATCCTCGGCTGCGTCGTAGTCGCGCAGCCAGTTGTAGGCATCGACTACGGTCACCATGGTATCGAGGTTCGCAAAGTCGCTCAAGGTCACTTCGCCTTCCACACTCTCATCAGCATCCTGATCCGCGGCACTTCCAGCGCCAATATCAAACGTGAAGGTTTCGGCTACGGGCAAGGGCTCGCTGATGCCGGTGGATTCGATGAGCAAATAATCAAACTTTTGTAGCCGCGCCAGCCGCGCCACCTCCACCAGCAAATCCTCGCGCAAGGTGCAGCAGATGCAGCCGTTACTCATCTCCACCAGCTTCTCTTCGGTACGGCTCAGTTGCGCACCGCCGTCGCGCACCAACTGCGCATCGATGTTGACCTCACTCATGTCATTGACAATGACGGCCACTTTCAAGCCTTCGCGGTTGTTCAACACATGGTTGAGCAGTGTGGTCTTGCCCGCACCTAAAAAGCCAGACAGCACAGTGACGGGTAGTTTCTTGATTTTCGGTTCCATTGTTTGAGTCATCTTTTCAGTCATCTTTGTCGTCATCTTATGGTTCGACTTCCTGTTGGCAGGTTTTGCACAAGCCCACCAGCTCGATCGCCCTGGATTGCGGCGTAAAGCCAACCGTCTGCATGGCCTGCTCAACATGTGCCGCCAGCAGGGCAACATCACACTCCATCACCTGTCGGCACTGGCGACAGATGAGATGCACATGTAACGCTGTACGGAGACACGCCACCACCACCGCAGCTTCAGCGTCGAGCCGGACCCGACTGATGCACTGCGCCACTTGCAATACGTCCAATGTGCGATACACCGTCGCCAAATTCACCGATGGATAAAACCTGCGCGCCTGAGTCATGATTTCCAGTGGTTTCAATGGCTGGGCTGACTGAGCCAGCACTGCTACGACAGCCAAACGCGCCGGCGTGATTCGGCAACCCGTCTTGCGCAGTTCCTGAATCAAGGTCTCAGCCAGTATCTCTGTCATCACAATATTAGACTTTTTGTAATGAGAATCATTCTCAGTATGCCTTAGAATGGTAGCACACTTACTGAGAATAACTCTCACTAAGAAATTGATCCAATTAGATTTAATTTAGATTGAGGAGAAATGTATGAAACAGACATTGAAGCGACTCACCGTACTGGCAGCTCCACTGGCGCTGATGTTAAGCGCATGCGCAACGCCACCGCCTGCAGCGGCACCACAAGCGACCTCACCCACGACTGCCGCAACAGCGTCCACGGTTGCACCAACGACGACCGGCAAGCTCAAGGTCATCGCCACCTTTAGCTTTCTGGGCGACTTTGTGAAGAACATCGCCGGCGACAACGTGGAATTGATGACACTGGTGGGGCCAGAGGGTGACACACACGAATATGAACCTGTGCCCTCGGACAGCAAAGCCCTGGCCGAAGCAGAAGTGATTTTTGAAGATGGGTTGGAATTTGAATCGTGGCTGAATAACCTCTACACCGCTTCCGGCTCTAAAGCGGTACGCGTAGTTGTATCCGAAGGCGTGACGCTGCGCGTGGTAGAAGAGAATGGCCAGAAGGAGACCGACCCGCATATCTGGCAAAACGTGGACAACGCGATCCTGATGGTGAAGAACATCGAGGCTGGGTTGATCAAGGCCGATGCGGCCAATGCCGCGACGTATACGGCCAATGCCGAGGCGTATGTGAAGAAACTCGAGGCGTTGGACACTGAGGTGGAGACCGAGGTCGCCAAACTGCCCAAAGAGAAGCGCAAGCTGGTGACTTCGCACGATGCGCTGGGTTACTACGCCGACCGGTATGGCTTCGAGATCATCGGCAGCGTCATGGCTTCAGTCTCGACCGAAGCGGGTGAGCCCTCGGCGGCCGATTTTGCCAAAATTGTGGATGAGATCAAGAGCACTGGCACACAGGCGATCTTCCTCGAAAGCATGGCCAACCCAGCCCTGGTCGAGCGGGTGGCCAAGGAAGCGGGTGTCGAGGTAGGGCCGGAATTATTCACAGACGCGCTGGGTAAACCCGGGAGTGAAGGTGCGACCTACATCGATGCAGTGCGCTATAACACTAAGGCCCTGGTGAGCGCGCTTAGCGCTTAGCGAACGGCACAGAGACAACATTCTCTATAAATGTTGTCTCTATTTTGATCTCTTGCAAGAGAATGGGGGTTGTACTTTCAATGACTCCTGATGCTCTTTCTTAATGAGTTGCACTCATGTCGCGTGATGCACTTCAATGTGAGGCGCAACACAAATGAATTCTGGCCTTGCAGTAACCCCGGAAAGTGTCAAGGGGAATGACACCTACATAGGTTGGGCTGAGATAGCGTGTTGATTGTCAAGCCCCTGCGACCAAAGTCATCGCATTCCAATGGGCATCGAATGGGCATCAAAAAGTTTGCCATTCTTAATGACTCCATAGACCAATCAGAGCAATTTGTGCAATAAGCCTTCGTTGGGGCGTGGCGGCAGCCGCCCGCATACTGCGCCCCTACCATGCACATCACGTAAAGAACTTTTGGCGACTTACTTAGGAAGTCGATGCGTGCTCAATCACCCGGCCGGCCTCATCCAGCGTCAGCACATCGCCCGGCTGCATGACGATGCTCAGCGGCACGGGTTCACCCTGCTCGGCAGCGTTATTCAAATGCTGCTGGAAGTCGGCCAGGTCGGGTGCCACCAGCGGGTGATCGGTGGTGATGTAGTGGCACGGCAACACGGTGTGCAGCCCCAGCCACTGGGCCGCCAATGCGCCCTCACGCGCATTCATCTCACCCGACACCAATCGTCCCGGCCCCGGCACACGATCCTGAATCTCCTGCGGGTTGGTAATGCCGACGCAGCCAATCGTCGGCGCGTACAGCTCGCCGATGAGCTTGAGATCGCTGAAGATGGCGGTGTCGCCGTAGTGATAAAAGCGCACATTCGGCGCGGCGTAGACGATGAAGGCGATGGGATTGCCCGTGTGCCAACTGCCATCCGGCATCTGCAAAATGCTCCAATGCCGGCACTCGACCGGCTGCACCTTGATGCCGGCGACCTCGACCGCGATGCCCCAGGTGGTCGCGCGCACCTGTTCGCTGGGAATGCCTTTTGCCACCAAAAAGTTGCGAATCTCCAGGCCGCAGATGACGGGCGCGCCGGTGCGGCGGGCGATCTTTTCGGTGTCGCCAAAGTGATCCATGGCCGCGTGGCTGACGATGATCAAATCCACCTGTTCCAGCTCATGCGATTTCACCGGCGAGCCGGGGTTGTCGTCGAGGAACGGATCGCAGAGGATATGCTTGCCGTCGGGGGTGATGATCTCGTAGGCGGCGACGCCGAAGAAGCGAATTTGAGTATTCATGTAAGCAATTGTGTTTTGAGCATCTATAAAACTTGATAAAACTTGATTATGGCCTAGCCAGATTCTGGACAGAATGACAAAATAGACAAGGCAGGAGTTCTGAAGCCAGTCCTCCATTTTGTCAATTCTGTCATTCTGTCCAAAATCTGCCTCTGACTCATGCAAACTTTGCTTCTCAACTTCCCGCTCTGGTTTTTGTTTGTGGTCATGGTGCTGGGCAGCGGCGTGGTGGCCGGCCTGGGCTCGTGGCTGATCTCGCGGGTGGTGCCGCAGAGTCTTCATCGCGGCAACAACGAGGTGGGGGCACCCATTTTCTCAATCGTCGGCCTCATCTTCAGCATCATTCTCGGCTTCATGATCCCGGCGGTGTACTCGGACTTTGAGGCCGCCGCCAGCAGCGTGTCGCAGGAATCCAACGAGATGGAAGTGCTGTATCGCCTGACGCTGGAGGCGCCGGAGCCGACCCAGACGGACATGCAGGCCGGCCTGGTGAACTATGCCCAACTGGTCGTGTCCAAAGAGTGGGACTTGATGGCGCGGTCGCAATCCAGCCCCGATGTCGATGCCGCGCTGGACCGGCTGTGGCAGATGCAACGCAATTTTCAGCCAGCCAACGACATCGAACTGGCTTTGCGCAACCAGATGTTTGAGCAGGTGCATCGCATCACCGACCGGCGGCACAACCGCCTGCTCGACAGCCGCACCCAGCTCGAACCCATCATGTGGTTCATGCTCATCAGCGGCGGCTTTATCACTATTGCCTTCTCGCTATTCATCCGCGCGGCCAACGATCGCAATCAGGCCATCATGGTCGGCATCATGGCCAGCATGATCGGGTTTGGGCTGCTGATCGTGATGGTGCTGGACTCGCCCTTCACCGGCAGCGTGCGCGTGCCGCCCGACATCATCAACAACACATTGGACGTGTTTCGCCGGTTGAAGGGCGGTTGATCCACGCCGCACAATAGTGATTTGCTATAGGTCTTCAGATTTGCTTTTGGAATCGCGGCTGGAAGATCGTGCACGTGACACGTCAAACGTGCACGTGCACGATCCCATCTGCCTAGTTTGCTATCTGAGCATCTATAACTCGATCCTGACATCTCACGCAAAGACGTGAAGGCGCTAAGAGGCAACTTTGTGCTTTTGCGTCTTTGCGTCTTTGCGTCTTTGCGTGAGATTTTGGAAAAGCGAAGGGCGCACCGTGTTATAGGTGCACCCTTTATTTTGCTGGTGGAAAGACGTGCCCCAGCCGTCGTCTGGACGCAACATCTCTACAGGGACGATTACGGGATCGGGGTCAAGGTCGCGTTTGCGGGCGGCGGCACCGGCCCGCCACCTTTGACGATGAAGCCCAACTGTTGTTGTGAATTGCCACCGGGGCCGGCTGCACCAATGGCATAGGTGTAGGCACCGGGGGCGTTGGGGCAATGGGTGAAGGTGCCATTCACAGGCGCGCCATCGTAGGCCACGCCGCCGTTCACAAAGAAACTCACCCGCGTCACCGCACCCTGAATGCTCCACGAGAACACGATGCACTGGCCCGGGCTCAACTGGCCCTGCACGTTGCTGGTAAACGAGCTGATGACAGGCGCGCCGGCCACCGGGTTCACATTCACCAACACCTGCCGAAGTTGGGTCGAGCCGTCCTGCAAAATCACGCGCAGCTCGTAGACGATGGACTGATTGGGATACAGCGTTCGGCTGTCGGTGCCGGCCACGCCATTATTCGCCCAGTTCGGGTCGCCCTGCACGTAGAAATACACCGCCTGCACATTGGCCGTGTTCCAACTGAGCACCACGGGCTGGCCGGCGTTGATCGTGCCGGCATTGGTGCTGAAGTTGATGGTGGCACCAGATGGCGGTGGTGGCGCCGTGGGCGGCGGCACGGGTGTGGGCGCGCCAGGCACTGTAATGCCGACCCAGATCACCTGACCAAACGCCACGCCACCTGCGCCGCGCATCGTCCAGAAGCCCTGATAGGTGCCGGGCGTGGTCGGCGCAACCAGATTCACCGACAGATCTACGGTGGCACCGGGTGCAACCTCGCGGCCAATGGAGATGGCGCTGCCGCTCATTTGCGCGCCGCCCACATTGCCATACGAGTAGGCCAGTTGATAACCAGCCGGCCACGCGCAATTGCCACTGTTGCGCACCCGCCAGCTCTTGGTGAACGACTGGCCCGGCCCAAAGATCGGCGGCGCAGTCATGTTGTTGTCGTCGTAGTTGAGGTCGTTGACAAAGGCCATGCCATCGACACAGGCAGGGACGGCGGTCGGGCCGGCGGTCGGCACAGCGGTGGGCGCGGCTGTTGGTTGAGGCAATGCAGTCGCCGTCGGCACCGGAGGTTGTTGCGCATCCGGCGTCACGGTGGGCACCAGCTCGCCGCTGCTATCCGCCGCTTGTAAATATTTCTTGGTTAGCTGGTCAAACGTGCCGTCGGCACGAATGGAATCCAGCGCACCGTCAATTTGCTTGATCAGCTCGGTCTGGCCTTTTTGCGTAGCAATTCCAAACTGCTGCCGGTTGATGTTTTGGCCGACCACTTTGACGCCACCAGCCTTCGCAAAGGTATCAGCCGGCAGTTGCCCCAGCACCACAAAGTCAATCTTCTTGACCTTGAGATCATTGATGGCCGTATTCATCTGCGAGTACAGCAGCAGATCGCCGGCCGGCGTCTGACCCGTGGTGACCAGCGAGTCGCGCAGCCAGTTGGCGTAGGTGGTGCCGTTTTGCACGCCCACTTTTTTGCCGGCCAGATCTCCCACCGCGCTCACACTGGCCGTTGAATCCGCCGCGCCCAAAATGGCATCTTCGCCGACGTAATACACCTGGCTGAACTCGACTTCATTTTGCCGATCAGGGGTGATGGAGATGGCGGCAATGGCCACGTCCAACTGATCGAGATTGACCGCATCGAGCAAGCCATCGAAGGCAAAGTCGGAAATCTCAACCTGAACGCCCAGACGTTTGCCGACCTCGCGAATCAAGGCAATATCGAAGCCATCGACGGTGAAGTCGGGGTTGTAGTACGAGAACGGCGGGTAATCAATAGCCGAGCCAACCTTGAGCTTGCCGCTGGTTCGCACACGAGTCCAGTCGGCGGTGGGGTCGGTTGGGTTCCCCGCGAATGGGGTCACCGAAGGACTGGCCAGCGCCTGGGCCGTGGGCAATGGCTGAACCGTTGTCGCTGGCGCGCTGCCTGAACTACTGCCGCACGCTGCCAAAATGAGTGCCGCTGCGATCAAACCCGAAACCTGGGTGGTGCGCAGTTTCTTTGTCGAAGTCATACATCCCTCCTCAGAGACACAGCTAAATGGTTGCAGACCTATCAATTCTGCAATATTGAAACAAATTGTAAGCCGCCACTAAAACGGCTCGACCGTCACCGTCAAACGAAAGATGGTTGGGATGGAGCCTCCGCCGGTGATTTTGATGAAGTAGTCCTGGGTGGACGGCAGCACGCCGCTGAAGTTGCTGGCACCCGGCATGGATGACAGCAAGACCGTGCCATCGGCACCGACCACCGACAGCACCACCCCTTGATCCGACGGCGTCGTCGGGGCCACGCTGACCAACATGCGCTGGCCGACGTTGGCCTTCAATACATATTCATTCACGTTGCCGGCTGTGACCTGGCCCACCACGGTGGAGGCAAAGGTGCCGGGTGGGAAGGTGATGCGCTTGATGGACTGATTCGGCGGCGCAGGGGTGATGGGGCGCGCATAGACCGACAGCGTGTAATTGGCCGTGGTGCCATTAATCGCGCGCGCATCAATGTAGTAATCCTGGGTGGTCGGGGTGATGCCGCTCCAACTGCTCGCATCGGCATGATCCGAAATGAGCACGGTGCCGTCCTGGCCCCACAGGATCAAAATCACGTTGTTATTGGGTCCCGCATCCACCGACACACTGAAGTTGTCGTTGGCCCCCAACTTGATGACGTAGCGATCGGCCCCGCCAAAGCGCAACACGCCGGTGCGGGTGATCGTATCGGCCCCGCGCCCAAAGAACAGCCGCTGCGCACGCGGCGACACGCCCTGAGCCTGAGCCACAGTCGCGGTCAAGAGCAAGCCCGCGCACAAGCCAGCCAGTTTCGTGGTGAATTTCATAGATTTCCTTTTTCAGTCTCATGCGAGACATTTTGGTAGGAGTATGCAACCGCACACCCCCATAGGCACGAAATTAAGAGTAACGAATACCCATACTCAGCAAAATGTTTGGTTTGAGTCTCGCTTCGGAGACCCCCGACCCCTAAAGGGGAGTCGAAGACTTCATCAGCGACTCCCCTTTAGGGGTCGGGGGTCCATTGACGAAGCTCAAGATGAGCCTAATGCTGCTTAATTTCGTGCCTATGGAGCATGCAACCGCACACTCCTACTCACAATTTGTGTGCTCTATTCCCAAACGGCAGCAACAACGACCTCGAAAGGCTCGCCAAACTCAGTGCCCTCGGCATTGCTCGGCACAGCGCGCAAGGCTTGCCAGATGGTGCCGGGGGTCAGGTCGCCCACGATCACGCTCTTGTCTGAGCAGTAATAGTTGACGCGTTGTTCGGCAATGAGACTGGAGCCGCCGGTGGCGAAGTTGCACACGGCGCCGTCGCTCAGCTTCAGCAGCCAGGGGTGCTGCGGCAAATCGGCCTTGTTCGCTTCGGGCAGCGCCTTTGTAAGATTCAACTTGAAGGGCGTGGCCTTGCCGGTGGGGTCCACATCGCACACCAGCGTCTTGCCGTCGTCGGCGGTCAGGCACGGGTCGTAGATGGCATTGCCGACCGAACAGCGATAGGCATCGGCGCGGGTGGAGGCGATGGAACCGGCGAAGCACTCGCCATCCTGCGATGCATCGGGTGCAACCGGCACCAGCCGAATGACCTCGGTTGTCGTGACCTGCACAACGCCGCTCAAATTGGCCCGCGTCTCGCTCATGGCTGGGCTGGCGGTGGCATCGGCCTGGCTCAGCGCCAGCGATTCCACCAGGCCGTCCAGGGTGGCCAGCTCAGGGGTGAAACCAGTTGCGACCAGTTCGTCCAGCTTCTGAGTGACTTCGAGAATGTAGGCGTCGTAATCCTTCTCCATCGCCGCCGCTTCAGTTTTGGCATCGGCCGATGTTGTGGGCAGTGCGCTGGCTTGAATCGGGTAGAAGAGGGAGACGTAGTGCTGGCCGTCATTGCTCAACCCCTGAAATGTATAGAACAGGTTGTCGTTGGCAATCGGACTGACATCGAACGTGTAGCGAGTGAGATAACGCACGCCAGTTCCACTTTTGAAGGTCAGATATTTCACCTGAGCGTGAAAGACCTGCGAGCCGGGCAGTTGCGGCAACAAGGGCAACGTGCCGCTGATCGTGCCGCTTGGCGGGGCCGGTTTCTCGGCCAGCAATGCCGTGAGCTGGCTGATTGGGTTTTGGTCCTCGGCCACACCTTCGGCTGTTAACAGGGCTTGATAGTCGGCGACAGAATAGAACACGATCTGCCGCTGCATCGGGCTGACATAGCCATCCACCGTGTCGCCGGGGAAGGTAAACCGAATACTGGCGGGTTCACCTGCGCCGGGGCCGGGCGCATTGGCATCGCCTGCGGCAGTGGCAGGCCGGCTCTCATTGCGCATCACCTTGTCGTCGGCCAGCCCCATGTCATTGAAACTGATTTGCTCGGCAGTCAGTGCCGTTGCAGTGGCTTCGGTGGTGGCAGTGACCTCGGCCGTGGCAACTGCCGTTGTCATCTCGGCCGTGGGCGCACCAGTAGGTTCAGCAGTGGCGGCTTCGGTGAGCGCAGCGGTTGGCTCAGGCGCGACTGTGGCCGCGGCCTCGGTGGTGGGTACGGCGACGGGTGCCGGTGTTGATGCTGGGGCAGCACAGGCGGCCAGCAGCCCAAGGATGAGGGTGAGTGTGGTGGCACGGGCCACCTGGGTAAAAAATTTAGTTTGCATTGTCAATTCAGTGGGGATTAAATCCCTCTCATTCAGTCTAGAAATCTGCCGTGACAGAAACGTGAAACTTGGAAGCCATGACAAAACCTGCAACGG
>JBBQST010000035.1:0-16973 GCA_038213625.1 Thermoflexales bacterium | reverse complement strand
GGGTGTTTTATCTACCCCCCCTCTTTTTTTTTTTGTTTTTTGGTGGTTGGGGGGGGGGGGGGGGGGGGGGTGTGTGGGTTGGGGGCGGTGGTCCATTTGGGGGTTGTTGTCCCCCCAACATTTTAAACCCCCCCACACCTCCCGACACCCTTCCCCTCACCCTTCCCCTCACTCCGCCAACGCAATCATCTCAATCTCGACGATGCAGTCTTTGGGCAGACGCGCCACTTCGATGGTGCTGCGGGCCGGCGGCTCTCCCTTGAAATAACTGGCATACACCGCGTTCATGGCCGCGAAGTTGTTCATGTCCTTGAGGAACACCGTGGACTTAACGACGCGATCCAGGCTGGTGCCGGCGGCCGTGAGCACGGCGATGAGGTTCTTGAACACCTGGTGCGTTTGCACATCGATGCCGCCTTCGATCAGATTGCCGGTGGCGGGGTCGATCGGCGTCTGGCCCGAGCAGAACACCAGGCCATTGGCGACGATGGCTTGCGAGTAGGGGCCGATGGCGGCCGGGGCTGCATCACTACGCACCACGGTTTTTGCGGTTGAGACTGACATATCAGTAAATTCCTCTCCTTGATTCTTGGGACAGTTCTGGTAAAGCGGCTGGCGATGGGTGTCTGGCGCAGACCGTGCGCTGTACGGCTATCACACCAAAATCCATGCGCTAGCGGATTAATGAGATTGCCGATGCAATCATGCTGAAAATAAGTATAGCCACGATGACGAGGCTGAATAGGGTCAGCATTTTGTTGCGCGGCGGACGCTTATCTTTCATGTTGGGTATGATTCTAATCGTGGCCACTCTGCCTGACTTGTTTAACACGCCTGACTTACTCATTCAATGCGGCACATTGATTTTGCCCAGCCGGCTCGAACACGATTGGTGTGTGTTTGTGCGCGACGGCATCATCCAGGAGGTGCGCGCTCACTTTGATGCACCGGCCGGGACTCAAGTCATCGACGCGCGTGAACACCTGGTTTTACCGGGCTTTGTGGATACCCATGTGCATGGTGCCATGGATGCCGACACGATGGATGCGACATCCGAGGCGCTGCACACCATGGCTCGTTGCTTTGCCCGGCATGGCGTCACTGGCTTTTTGCCGACCACGATGACGGCGACCAGGACCCAAATTGATAAGGCCATTGATGCAGTGCAGCAGGTTCACACCGCGCAGAAAAATAAACCGTGGAGCGATGCCGCGAGCATTCTTGGCGTGCACATCGAAGGGCCGTATGTGAACCCAAAACAGCGCGGCGCACAACCCGCGCAGTTTATGCGACTGGCCGATCCCACCGAATACTGCCGCTGGTTCGACACCGGGGTGGTCAGGCTGATCACATTGGCGCCGGAGATGGGTGATGCCAACCACCAGCTGATTCGCGATAGCCTCGAACAGGGCGTGGCCGTGGCAATCGGCCACACCGACGCGACCTATGAGCAGGCCCGGCAGGCGTTTGCCCTGGGTGCGAATCAGGCGACCCACACGTTCAATGCCATGCGGCAATTGCAGCAACGCGCCCCCGGCGTTGTGGGTGCGGTGCTGAATAACCCGGCCGTGTTTGCCCAGCTCATTTGCGACAACGTGCACGTGCATCCGGCCACCATGCAAATTTTGTATAAGTGCAAGGGTGCCGGCCATGTGGCCCTGATCACCGATGCGATGGAAGCCACCGGCATGGGCGATGGCGACTTTAAGCTGGGCGCGGGTGCTGCGGCCGACGATGTATTTGTGCGTGGTGGCAAGGCACAGTTGAGCGATGGCACGCTGGCCGGCTCACTGGCCACGATGGACCTGTGCCTGCGCAACATCATCGCGGCCACTGGCTGCTCGTTGGTCGAGGCGGCCCAAATGGCCGCGCACACGCCGGCTGCCAGCATCGGTCTGGGGGCGCGCAAAGGCTGCATCGAGGCTGGCTACGACGCCGACTTTGCCATTCTCACCCCGCAGCTTGAGGTACAACGCACGATTGTGGCTGGACAAACGGTGTTTCAAACGGGTGAGCCGAAAGTAAAAAGACAGGATAACAGGGTAAGTAGATAGATCCATTGTCAGATAAACGCTGACAAGACTGCGCAAGACCGCGCACCTGCCGGACTGCGCCGTGCCTACAGACATCTCCGAGCAGTATCTCCAAAATATCGCAGGTCGTAAGAACGATCACCGATCTAATTTCTTACTTCTGCCTTCTTACTTCTTAATTTTCAGGAGATCCACACGATGCCGTCAATTGCGCAATATGTTTCGGTTTTGATTGATGAGTTGCCGGGTGTTCAGGCGTTTGGCATGAAGCTCTCCACAGGCCTGCACGATTGGATCCGCAAGACTGCGCCGGTGCGTGAGGCGGTGGATGTGTTGCACGGCAAACAAGCCGGCCACCCTGTTCACCCCATCATCATCTACGTGCCGATGGGTGGCTGGTTATTGGGCACGGCCTTTGATGTGGTCGCCGCGCTCAGTGGTTCACGCAAAACGCGCCGGCGGGCGCGTAGTATGGCCCGCTCACTGGTGCAAATCGGCACAGCCGCAGCCGTGCCCAGCATGTTGACGGGTCTGGCTGATTACTCGGGGCTGGCGGAGAAAGCTGTAAAAACAGGCACATTGCACGCCATCTTCAATATCATCGGCTTTGCCAGCTATGGTGTCTCGCTTATCACGCGTCAGCACAAGATGCGCGATGCAACCCTGGCCCTGTCGCTGGCTGGCTTGGCCTCGATCATCGCTTCTGGCTATCTGGGCGGTGATATGGTCTACAAGCACCGCGTCGGGGTGAACCACAATGAGCCGGTGATTGAAGCAGGAGAGTGGGAGACGGTGCTGCCGCTGCATGAATTAATTGAGCAACGACCCAGGCGGATCATGGTGAAAGATCAGGCCGTGCTGTTATATCGGCAGCAGGGTGAGGTGTATGCGATTGGAGCCGTTTGCAGCCATGCAGGCGGGCCGCTTCAAGATGGCAAATTTGAAGATGGGTGTGTCGAATGCCCGTGGCATCACTCTGTGTTCCAGCTTGAGGACGGCAGCGTGCGCCACGGCCCCGCCGTGTTCCCCCAGCCCAGCTACGATGTGCGCATCAACCAGGGCCAGATCGAGGTGCGACTGCGGCAGGAATCACTAAAGCCGCCGGAGCAATGGCCGGAATCCCTCACTTCAGAAGCAACATAGCGCAATGATGAAGAGACGCGCCAGTGCGGCGCGTCTCTTCGGGGCTTAATCCAACAACTTGTAGGCGTCCGGCACAGTCAGAAATTCCTCGTAGGCATCGGCCTTCACCAGGTTGTCCATCAGAGCCACGGCCTGCTTGAACCTGCCTTTCTCCATACCACCGATCTTGGCGATTTCCTCATCGCGTAGGTGTTTGTAGAGCGCGAGTGTCACCGTGCGGCCGTCGTCCAACACCGCGCTCTTGTGCAGCCACATCCACACCTGGCTGCGGCTGATCTCGGCGGTGGCCGCGTCTTCCATCAGGTTGTTGATGGCGGCGGCGCCGTTGCCACGCAGCCAGCTCTCGATGTATTGAATACCGACGCTGATGT
The DNA here is from genome assembly GCA_038213625.1 of Thermoflexales bacterium. Lineage (GTDB taxonomy): Bacteria > Chloroflexota > Anaerolineae > J036 > Brachytrichaceae > JANMVQ01. The sequence continues at coordinate 13,426 of JBBQST010000035.1, read as the reverse complement.
TGTTGCGCAAGCCGGCCTCGGTCACCGTGCCGTTGGGCACATTGAAGTTGATCAGGTCTTTGGCCTCGACATGAACCTCTTCGCGCATGCGCTCCTTCTGGTTGGGTCGGTCACCGAGTTTGGCATTGAACACATCCATGGCTGTGGGAACCAGGTCCGGATGGGCCACCCAAGTGCCGTCGAAGCCATCGTTGCTCTCGCGCTCCTTGTCGGCCCGCACATTCTTCAGCGCGGCATCGTTCACGGCGGGGTCGCGCCGGCTGGGGATGAACGCGGCCATACCGCCCATGGCGTGCGCGCCGCGCTTATGGCAGGTGCGCACCAGCAGCTCGGTGTAGGCGCGCATAAACGGCACCGTCATGGTAATTTGAGCTCGATCCGGCAACAGGAAGCCGGGCTGGTCGCGAAACTTTTTGATGCACGAGAAGATGTAATCCCAGCGGCCGGCATTCAAACCCGCGCTGTGCTCGCGCAGCTCATACAAAATCTCCTCCATCTCGAAGGCGGCCAGAATGGTCTCGATGAGCACGGTGGCGCGAATGGTGCCGCGCGGGATGCCGAGCGTGTCCTGAGCCAGGTTAAATGCATCATTCCACAGGCGTGCCTCGCGGTGGCTCTCCATTTTGGGCAGATAGAGATAGGGGCCGCTGCCGCGTTCGGCCAGCGCTTGGGCGTTGTGAAAGACATACAGGCCGAAGTCGAACAGGCTGGCCGAGATGGGCGCGCCGTCGATCAGGACGTGCTTTTCCACCATGTGCCAGCCGCGCGGCCGCACCAACAGCGTCGCAATTTGTGGGTTCAACTGGTATTCGCGGCCGTCGGGGTTGCTAAACGTGATCGTGCGGCGCACGGCATCCATCAAGTTCAGCTGGCCCTGCACCACGTTCTCCCACGACGGCGAGTTGGAGTCCTCCAGGTCGGCCATGAACATCTTCGCGCCGCTGTTGAGCGCGTTGATCATCATCTTGCGCTCGACCGGGCCAGTGATTTCGACGCGCCGGTCTTGCAGATCGGGCGGGGTGGGTGCCACCTGCCACTCGGCATCGCGAATCCACTGCGTTTCAGGCAGGAATGCCGGCAACTCACCGGCGGCCAGGCGCGCCGCGCGCGCGGCACGCTGCTGCAACAAATATTCGCGCGTGGGATTCAGCGTGCGGTGCAACAACGCCACAAATGCCAGCGCTTGCGGCGTCAGAACGAGGTCGGATGCGGCCACGGCAGGGCCATTGACTTGAATGCTCATAGAGGCCGTATTATCCCGCCGCAGCGTATGGATTCGCACAAATGGGCATGGCTGGTCGGCGGCGCACTCGTAATGTTGACCGCCACTGGCGCACCTCGCTGATCTCCGTGTCCAGTGGGCGCATTCGCTAGAAGTGGCAGTCTTGAGTGCCGGCCTTGTTTTGTGCTGGACTTCCGTAGGGCGCAACATGCCGCGCCCCTACCGAGGCAGATTGGGTAAGTCTCGCCAAGCTGGCTTAGGGTGGCCCGCAGTGCGGCCGAAGCGGCATATTTGTCCTCGACGTCCTGGGCAGCATCGTTAGCTTGTTTGAGATCCTTGATTATGTGGCCGGGGTTTAAGTTCTTCTCTAATCCTTTAGACACAATCCACACCTTATCCACTTGCTCAATGACTCTAAAGCCGGTATGATCTTGCGACAAAGTGGGGGAAAGTGGGGAAAAGTGGTGACAGGCTGTGATTTCGGATGATTCGAACCCGCATTCAACAAGAAAGCGGGTTTTTGATTTTGGAAGCATGGTCATTCTGTCGCACTCATCAAATCAGAAAGTAGATTGAACAACGTCGCAACGACACGCATACACGCTGATTCAACACGCTCAACACGCTCAACACGCTCAATAAGCTCATTCAATCACGAACCGCCAGCACGGCCATAACGGAAATCTCACACCATGCCCGTCATGTTCATCGGCAACTTCAACCACACGCTCGACGAAAAAAATCGAGTGGCCTTTCCGGCGCGCTTTCGAGCGCACCTGGAAGGCGGCGTGGTGATGACGGCCGGTGTGGCGCCGCATGTGCTGGTGTATCCGCGAGCCGGGTTTGAGCAGTTGGCCGAGAAGGTGGACGGCCTGAGCCAGTTTGACCCTGAAGCGGCTCAGTTGCGCCGACAGGTCTACATGGATGCTGGCGAAGCCGATCTGGATAAGCAGGGCCGGGTGATTCTGCCCGAGGCGTTGCGGGCTCACGCCGACATCACCAAAGAAGCCGTGATCGTGGGTGTAGGTCGCTTCATCGAAATCTGGAACCCCGCGAACTGGGCGCAAGCGCGCACGGCCGTTCAAGACACCGCCACACAAGCGCACGTGTGGGCGAAGTTGGGAATCTGAGGGGAGGGAAGTATGGAGTCGTCAGTAGACAGTAGTCAGTAACTATGATGCGTACTCGTTACTGACTACTGTCTACTGACGACTCCATACTTTGAATCTGCCCATGCACATTCCTGTTCTGTTCGACGAAGTGATGCAGGCGCTGCAGCCGGGGCCGGGGCGGCGGTTTTTGGATGCGACGTTGGGTGGGGCCGGACACACGACGGGGTTGTTGAAGGCGGGGGCGTGGGTGTTAAGTACAGATGCAGATACCCGCGCCATCGACAGCGCGCAGGCTGGGTTGGCCGCCTTTGGCGAGCGCAGCGTGGTGCGGCAGGCCTGGCTGGACGAGACGCCGGCGCTGGTTCGCCAGTTGGGTTGGGAACCGCTGGATGGGGTGTTGGCTGATCTGGGTTTGTCATCGAATCAGCTGGACACGACGGAGCGCGGGTTTGCGTTCATGCGCGAGGGACCGCTGGACATGCGGTTTGACCAGACGAGCGCGCGGGCCGGGCAGACAGCGGCCGAGATGATTGATGGTTTGGACATAGAGGGGATGACGATGATTTTGCGAGAGTACGGCGAAGTGCAAAATGCCCGACGGGTGGCTGAGGCGATTCTGGCGGCCCGGCCGATTCGCACCACGGCGCAACTGCGCGATGTGGTGGCGGGCGTGGCGCGGGCTGCCCGCAAAACGCGGGTGCATCCGGCCACCCTGGTGTTCCAGGCCCTGCGTATCGCCGTGAATGATGAGTTGCGCCGGCTGAGCATTGCCTTGCCGCAACTGATTGATGTGTTGCGTCCAGGTGGACGCCTGGCCGTTATTACTTTTCAATCGTTGGAAGACCGCATCGTCAAAAATGTTTTTCGCACCGAGGCATTGAGTGTTCGCCGTGTTGAGGGATTTGGAGCCAACCAGCCCGAGCGCGAGGCGCGGGTGCGATTGGTGACCAAAGAGCCGGTGGGGCCGACGGAGGCCGAGGTGGCCGGCAACCCACGGGCGCGGAGTGCGAAGTTGAGGGTGGTGGAGAAGCTGCTGGCGACTAGCGGCTAGCTGCTAGCTGCTAGCCGCGATTCTTCTCATGTTGAAGCAACTGCGCAGTTTGAAGGTGAGTGAGCGGCAGGCGGTGGCGCTGGCCGTGTGCAGCGGCGTGGTGTTGCTGGCGCTGATCGTGGCGTGGCTGGGCATCAGCACGCGCACAGCCATCGTGAATGAAGAACTGTCGAGCCTGACAGCAAAGGACCTGGAGCTGACCGACAAGATTAATGATTTGTGGACCGAGATCGGACGGACCACGGCGCAGGATCAAATGGAACAACGGGCACGCCAGGCCGGCTATCGGCCACCGGACAAGACCGAGTATTTCGCTGTCATGACGGCGACTTTGACGGCGGCGATGTCCACGACGCTGACGACGACGGTGCAGTTGAGCGGAACTGACGGGTTTACTGACATCATCCCGATTGTGCCGTTGACAACGACAACGGCGATTACGGAATAACACGATGCTTTCAACACGACGTTTAACCATTGTGCTGGTCGGCATGGCGATGGCCATGCTTATCGTGGTGCTGCGTTCGGCGCAGGTGCAGGTTTTTGCCTATTCGGACTACGCCAATCAGGTGCGGGAACGGCAAACCACCTCCTATGCCATCAGCGCGCCGCGCGGCAAAATCTATGACCGTAACGGCAATCTGCTGGCGGTCAGCAACCGTGTGTATCTGGTGAGGTTCAACTTCAACGTGGTCACCGACACCATGAAGCTGGCCAGCGTCATGTCGCCGATTGTGCAGTTGCCGGTGGAGGGTTTGCGCAATCGCATGGAAGCGGTGATTGGTGATCGCAAGAACATCACGTCCACACTGTCCACGGTGCTGCTGTCCGGCCTCTCGCCTCAGGTGACACAAAATCTGATGAAGGCGGTGCGCACCGCCGGACTCGCCGGTTTGTATGACCCCGAGGAATACTGGGCCCGCACCTATCCACAGGGCAAGCTGGCCGGCCCGGTGCTCGGCTTTGTCAATTTGCAACCCAAGGGCTATTCCGGTGTCGAGGGCTACTATAACCAGTCGCTGGATTCATCGCCCGGTGGGTTTGCCGAACTGGGTCGCCAGCATCTGATCGGTATTACGCTGACGCAACAGGGGGCCGATGTGATGCTGACCCTGGATATGACCTTGCAGCGCTACGTCGAAGATCGGCTGGAGCAGGCCATGAAGGAATATGAGCCAAAGGGCGGCAGCATTCTGGTGATGGATACCCAGACGGGCGCGATTCTGGCCTCGGCCTCGGTGCCGGGCTATGACCCCAACAATGCCGTCCAAATTGCCAGCCAGCCGGGTGCCAGGCTATTCGACCCCGCGGTCACTTCGCTGTATGAGCCGGGCTCGGTCATCAAACTGCTCACCACGGCCGCCGCATTTCAGCACGGCGTCATCACCGAGGGCAAGATTTACCAGGACGAGGTGAAACTCAACATCGGCGGCAAATACATCTACAACAGCGACCGTGGCGCGCACGGCAAGGTCGATGTCGAAGACATGCTGCGTCTGTCGCTGAACGTGGTGGCGGCCAAGATCGCCATCGAAATGGGGCCTGAGAAGTTTTACGAGACCTTCCACAAGTTTGGCATGGGTGCCAAAAGCGGCGTGGATCTGGCCGGAGAGCAAACCGGTGTATTGCGCACGCCGCGGAGCGAGGAGTGGTCGAAGGCCGACCTGGCGACGAATAGCTACGGCCAGGGTATGTCGGCCACGCCCTTGCAGGTGTTGACGGCGATGAATGCGATTGCCAATGATGGCGTGCTGGTGCAGCCCTATGCGGTGCAGCAGTGGCGCGCGGCCACAGCAGGCGGGCGAGGCGAAATCTCGCGCCAGATTGTGCCGGTGCAGCGGGTGATCTCGCCGGATGTGGCGCTGCGGGTGCGCCTGTTGATGGCCGCAGCGACGCGCAAGGCCACGCCCAAAGCCTTGCTGGACGGCTATACCGTGGCCGGCAAAACCGGCACCGCCGACTGGTACGAGAACGGCATCAAGCAGGATTCAACCTACGTCACCTACATCGGCATGGTGCCGGCCGAACAGCCGCGCATCACTGTGCTGGTGAAGTTTGACCAGCCCAATGCGAAATATCGCTGGGCTTCGGATAGCACGGTGCCGGTGTTTCATGATGTGGCCGAAAAGGCCGTGCAAGTGTTGGGTATTCCGGCGATGGAGGGAGGAGGGAAGTAGCTGCTGGCTGCTGGCAACTAGCTGCCAGCAGCCAATCGCCAGCCGCCAGCCGCCTCATTCACATCATGTTAACCCTAGCCGACCTCCTCGAAAGTCTGATTCGCCCGCATATGGGCTCGCTCGACGCATTGGCGGCGCTGCCGATCGCGCATGTCGTGATCGACTCACGCGAGGTGGTTCGAGGGGATTTGTTCGTGGCGTTTGTCGGCGAGCGCACCAACGGCCATCAGCATGTGGGCCATGCGCTGGGGCGCGGCGCGATTGCGGCGCTGGTGCAGGAGGATCTGGACCCGGCGACATTGGCCGCGGCCGAGGCGATCTGGATTGATGCGCGTTATAACGCGGCACCCATTTCAGTGGAGGCTTTGCAAGGTGCTGGCCCTGAGCGGCCGGTGCTGATTCGCGTGGATTCGACCGAGGCGGCGCTGCAACGCGCTGCCAAGTTCTGGCGCGGCCGATTTCCAAAGCTGCGCGTGGTGGGGGTGACCGGCAGCATTGGCAAGACCACGACCAAGGAATTGATCGCGCAGGTGCTCAGCCGGCGCTTCGTCACCTTAAAGAGCGAAGGCAATTTGAACAACGCCCTTGGCGTGCCGCTGACATTGTTGCGGCTGACTGATGCGCATGAAGTGGCCGTGCTGGAGATGGGCATGGACCGGCTGGGCGAGATCACCCGCTATTGCGAGTGGGCGCAGCCGCAGATCGGCGTGGTGACGCGAATCGCTCCGGTTCATCTGGAGAAGTTGGGCAGCATGGACAACATCGTGCTGGCCAAGAGCGAGTTGATTCTGGCGCTACCCGATGACGGCGTGTCGATTTTGAACGACGACGATGAACTGGTGCGCGGCATGCGTCAATTGAGCCGGGCGAAAGTGATGACAGCGGGCCTGACCCCACGCGCCAACGTGTGGGCGGGCAACGTGGCCAGCCACGGCCTGGATGGCATCTCGCTGGTGCTGCATGTGGGCGAAGAAGCCGAGATCGTGCATGTGCCGCTGCTGGGCGCGCACAGTGCCCAGACGGCGGTGATGGCAGCGGCCGTGGGGTTGGCACTCGGCATGAGTCTGGAGGAAGTGACTGAAGGCTTGATGGTTGCGCCGAATGCGCAACTGCGTCTGGTCGTGAGCAAGGGGCCGTTTGATTCGCTGGTCATTGACGACACTTATAACGCCAGCGCCGAGAGCATGATTGCGGCGCTAAATGTGCTGGAGGACATCGCTGATCCTGATCCTGATCCTGATGCTGAATCAGGTGTGGCTGAAGTGAGAATGTTGCGAGTGGCGGTGCTGGGCGACATGCTGGAACTGGGCAGCGCCGAGCAGACTGCGCATGAGGAAGTGGGATGCCGGGCGGCTATGGTGGCCGATGTGGTGATTGCCGTGGGCGAGCGCGCGCGCTGGATTGCACAGGCTGCCATCGAGTGTGGCCTGGACCGTGCGCAAGTGCGGCACGTGCCCGACACCGCGACCGCACTGGCGACCCTGCGAGAGCTGGTCACGCGCCGCAGTGCCATTCTGGTCAAAGGCTCACGCGGGATGCAGATGGAGAAAATTGTGGCGGGATTGGGAGGGATCGAAGAGTAATTAGTAATTAGTAATTAGTTATTAGTGCCGGATGCTATTACACCAGGCTTCACTAACAACTAACAACTAACAACTAACAACTTCTTACTCATGGGCACTTCATTATTGATGGGTGGTGTGGCATTTTTGCTGACGTTGTTGTTGGCCAGGCCGACCATCATGTTGCTGAAACGGCTGAAGCTGGGCAAGCAGATCCGGATCGATGGGCCGCAATCGCACATGGTGAAGATGGGGACGCCGACGATGGGCGGCGTGATCTTTGTGGTGCCGACTGTGGTGTTGATCGTGGCCATGTATTTGTATTCGCGAATTGGGGCCCGTGTCGTGCCTGATTTTGGCGGCGTGGTGCTGGTGGGCCGTTCGCTGGCGATTCCGTTGATGGTGATGATTTTTTTTGCCATCTTCGGCGCCATCGATGACTACATGGGCGTGCGTGGTGTGCGGCGTGGCGAGGGCATGCGCGGCCGGACCAAGGCCATTATTCAACTGGTGATCGCGGTGGCCGCGGCGTTGGTCATGAATGTATTGCCATCGTTTGTGGTGATGGCGAGTGGCGGGATTGTCTTTGACATGAACACGCCCATGTTCGGAATTAACCGGATGGCTGTGCCGGGGCTGGCCCAGCCGTTTATTCTGGGTGTGATCTGGATACCGATCGCGGTGTTCCTGATTCACGGCACCGCCAACGGGGTGAACCTGACCGATGGGTTGGACGGCCTGGCCGCGTTGATCAGTGTGGTGATGTTTACGGCCTATGCCGTGATTGCCTATTTGCAGGGCCAGGTCTTTCTGACCATGTTGTGCATGGTTTTGGTCGGTTCACTGTTGGGCTTCCTGTGGTTCAACGTGCATCCGGCCCAGGTCATGATGGGCGATTTAGGGAGTGAGGCGTTGGGCAGCATGTTGGCCGTGATCGCGCTGATGACGGGCCAGTGGCTGTTGTTGCCGATCATCGCGATTGTGCCGTTTGCAAATTCAATCGCAGTGATCTTGCAGGTGAGTTACTTCAAATACACCAAGCGCAAGTATGGCGAGGGCCGGCGATTTTTTAAGATGTCGCCGCTGCACAACCATTTTGTGATTCTGGGTTGGAGTGAGCCGCAGATCGTGCAGCGCTTTTGGTTGATTGCCATTGTCAGCGGCATGTTTGGGGTGGGGTTGTCGTTGTTTGGGAATAGATGAGTCAAGAGTCTAGAGTCAGGCATAAGTAGGCGAACGATGTGGGCGAATAAACGGGTGGTCATCCTCGGTGCGGCGCGACAGGGCACGGCTCTGGCGCGCTATCTCGTTGCGCAAGGGGCACGGGTAACGCTGAGCGACATGAACGCAAATCCCGATATTGGATCGCTTCAAGAGATTCGACATCTCATCACCTTTGCCCTCGGCGGCCACCCGCTTACCCTGCTCGATGGTTGCGATGTGTTGTGCCTGAGCGGCGGTGTGCCGATTGATTTGCCGATTGTGCTGGAAGCACGCCGGCGCGGCATTCCGCTCAGCAACGACGCGCAAATATTCTTCGAGGTGTGTCCTGCGCCGATTATCGGCATCACCGGCAGCGCCGGCAAAACCACGACGACGACGTTGATTGGTGAAATGCTGCGCGGACAGAGGTCAGATATCAGAGGTCAGATATCAGAGGCGGCCAGCAGCCAGCAGCCAGCCGCTACTAACCGCCAGCCCCCAGCCACCAGCCGCCAGCCGCCAGCCGCTAACCACCAGCCCCCAGCCACCAGCAGCCAGCAACCAGCTACCAGCCCCCCAGTCTGGGTCGGCGGCAATATTGGCAATCCGCTCATCAGCGATGTGGGGCAGATTCAGGCGAGTGATCATGTTGTGATGGAGTTGTCGTCGTTTCAACTGGAGCTGATGACGCGCAGCCCGCACATTGCCTGCATCACCAACATTACGCCGAACCACCTGGACCGCCACGGCACCATGGATGCCTACACCGCCGCCAAGCGCCACATACTCGATTTTCAAACGGCCGATGACTGGCAGGTGTTGTGCGCGGATGATCCCATCACCCGCACCCTGAACAGCGCCGCTCGCACAGCCTGGTTCAGCCTGCGCGAGGAGCCGCAGGGCGATGGGGCGTGGATGGATGAGGCGGGGATGTTACGGTTGAAGCGGGTTGTGAGTGGAAGAGACGGGGGACGGAGCAGCTCAGAATCCGCGACGGGGGGCGGAGAAGAGGCCGTCTCCCGTCCTCCGTCTCCCGTCTCTTCAATTTCCATCTGCCATCGTCGTGATCTTCAACTGATGGGCGCGCACAATGTGCTGAATGTGCTGGCCGCGTCGCTGGTCAGCGCAATTGCGGGCGCGTCGTTGGAGGCTATTCGGCAGGTTGCGACGACGTTTCGCGGCGTGGCACACCGCTTGCAACTAGTGAGTGATCTCAACGGCGCACGCTGGTATGACGACAGCATCGCGACTGCGCCGGAGCGGCTGATGGCGGCATTGCTGTGCTTTGATCAGAAAGTGATTTTGCTATGCGGTGGCCGCGACAAGCACCTGCCGTGGGCCGATGCTGCCCAGCTCATGCTTCAGTCGTGCAAGCACATCCTCTTATTTGGGGAGATGGGGCCGATGGTGGCGGAGGAAATTGAGAAGGCAGAAGGCAAAAGGCAGAAGGCAGAAACCGACGCTGAACAATCCGATTTGCCTTTAGCCTTTACCCTTTTGCCTTCTCTTGAAAAGGCAGTGGCCGAGGCGCGGCGGCTGGCCGGGCCGGGCGATGTGGTGTTGCTGTCGCCGGGTGGGACCAGCTATGACGCATTCAAGGACTTTGCCGAGCGCGGCCGGGCCTTTCGAGAAATGGTGATCTACCGGGATGTCGAGGCTCATGACGTTTGACATTTAGACCACAACGCATATTCAACAAATCACATGGCAACGATTGAAACTTTACTGAAGCCCCAATTTCGCAAGATGCGCGCCGGCCGCACCCAGCGTGGTGTGGACTGGCTGTTCATGACCGCGGTGATTGTGCTGACCCTGATGGGCGTGATGATGGCGTATAGCACCACGTTCTATTGGTCGTATCACGACTTCGGCGATGTGTTCCAGATCTTTCTGAAGCAAATGCAGTGGACGGGCGTGGGTCTGCTGGCCATGGTCATCACCAGCCGCCTGGATTACGGCATCTACCGGCGACTGGTGTTGCCGATCATGGCCAGTTGTCTGCTGGTGCTGATCGCGATCCTGATCTTCGGCGACGATAAATTTAACGCACGGCGCACCTTCTTTGATGGCTCGGTACAACCCAGCGAAGTGGTCAAGATCGGCGTGATTTTGTATGCGGCGGCGTGGCTGGATTCGCGGCGCGGCCAGGTGCAGAGCTTCGCAACAGGTCTGGCGCCCTTTGGCATGATCGTGGGAGTGGTGGCCGCGTTTGTGTATTTGCAACCCGACCTCAGCACGACGGCGGTGATTGTGCTGTCTTCATGCGTGATGTTTTTTATGGCCGGCGCCAGCGGCAAACAAATTGCGATGGTGCTGTTGATTGCAGCCGGCGCATTCTTCGTGGCCTATCAACTGTTCGGTCACGTGAGCGTGCGCGTGGAGGGCTTCGTCGCCAACTTCCGCGCCGATCACCCCGCCGATATGGAATGGCACGTCGGCCAGTCATTGCTGACGATGGGAGCCGGTGGCTTATTTGGCACCGGGCCGGGCACGGGCGAGAAATTTGGCTGGCTGCCAACGGCGCATACGGATAGCGTCATCGCTGTGCTGGGCAATGAACTGGGCTGGCTGGGCGTGATGGCGATGCTGGCGCTGTTTGGGCTGCTGGTCTTTCGCGGCTTTCGGATCGCCCACCGGGCCGACACCTATTTCGGCGCATTTATTGCCGTCGGCATCATCACCTGGATCATCAGCCAGATGTTCATGAATGCATTTTCATCACTGGCGATGATCCCGTTCATGGGCGTGCCGGTGCCGTTCCTGAGTGTCGGTGGATCATCTTTGGTGGCGGTGCTGACAGCGTGTGGTATTTTGAACTCGATCTCACGCGGCAGCCGTCTGCTGCAAAAGGACCCGCTTGAAGAGAATGAAGGATCAGCCTATCGTGCTCGTTTTGCCGACCGCTATGCCAACCCCAACCCAACGGCCCCTGCGCGTGCTGGTGTCCGCCGGCGGAACGGCGGGACACGTGTTACCCGCACTTACCGTGCTCAAGGCGCTGAACGGCTTGCTGCCGCTGCACAACTCACCCATTCCAACACAGACACCTATGGCGCCGACTTCGGCGTCGACGTTCGAATCGAAGCCCGCAGAATCACCCAGCAAAACCAGCGGGTCCGCCGCAAACAGATGGGCCAGCCTGACCAGCCTGTTCGTTGGCGAGGCCGGGGGAATGGAACGCGAATTAGTCTGCCGCGAAGGGATTCCGTTCGAGTCGATTGAGGCAGGTGCAATGAATGGTGTGGGCGGCTTCCGACAACTCAAAGCAGCGGCGCGTCTGACGCGGGGCACGGCTAAGGCGCTGCAAATCGTCGGTCGCTTTAAGCCGGATGTGGTGTTGCTGACCGGCGGCTTTGTGGGCGTGCCGGTGAGCTGGGCCGCGTGGACACGGCGGGTGCCGACCCTGGTGTATCTGCCGGACATCGAGCCGGGCATGGCCCTCAAGGTCATGGCAAAGCTGGCGAATCAGGTCGCGACGACGACCGAGGCATCGGCCCAGTTTATTCCGCCGGGCAAGATGGTGGTGACGGGCTATCCGGTGCGTGAAGGGTTTGGGCAACTGAGCAAAACCCAGGCGCGCGAACGGCTGGGCATTCCGGCCGACGAGGCCGTGGTGCTGGTGTTCGGCGGCAGCAAGGGTGCGCGCAGCATTAATACGGCTGTAACGCAACAGTTGGATGCGTTGTTGAAACGGGCCGTGGTGGTGCATGTGACTGGCGCAAGTGCGGGCGCGAATGACTGGGAGGCCGCACAGGCGGCGCGGGCCAGACTGACGGCCGAACAGCAGGTGCGGTACCTGGCATTTAACTATTTGCACGAGGAGATGGCCGCGGCCATGGCTGCGGCTGATCTGGCGATTTGCCGTTCGGGTGCCTCGGCACTGGGGGAATTAACGTATTTAGGGCTGCCGGCGGTGCTGGTGCCCTATCCATATGCGTGGCGGTTCCAGAAGGTGAACGCGGCGTATCTGGTCGAACACGGCGCGGCCGTGATGGTCGAGGACGCAACATTGGAACGTGAGTTGGTTAGCACAGTGACCAGCTTGTTAAGTGATCCGGCGCGGTTGCAGGCCCTGCATGCAGCATCGCTCAAGCTGGGCCGGCGCGATGGCGCCCAGCACATTGCACACGCCATGCTGAAGCTGGCGGGTGCCGGCGGGAAAAACTGAAATGATCAACGCCAATGTGTTTTTATGGTTTTTCGTCGGCCTGTTTGCTTTGTCGGGTTGGATGCGCGGCTGGCAGCGCGAGATCATCGCAACGGCGAGTCTGGTGCTGGCGATCTTTGCGTTGAACTTTGCCAACCAGGGTGATCGGTTGACCAACTTTGTGCAGCCGTCGCAGGGTCAGCCCAATTCCATTTTGCGCGGCTCATCGAACAACCTGACTGAGGGCGACCGGGTGAAGATCGAGCGATTCATGATCCAGGCCATTCCCTTCTTTTTGATTGCATTTTTTGGCTACCTGGGCCCGGCCGTGACGCGCCAGATTTCGGCTGGCCGCTTTCCAGACAAGGCGCGCATCGGCATTCAGGAGGGCATTGTGGGTGGCCTGATCGGCGGCTTCAACGGCTATCTGATCATCAGCACATTGGCCTATTTCGCCTACCGGCAGGGCATGTTGTTGGACAACGCCGCCTTTCCCACGGTGGTACCTGGCGCCACTCCGCCGACCAGCATCCTTTTTGTGCCCTTGCTCAACGGCGAGACCTGGGCGCAACAGTTCTTTATCGAAAACGCCGCGTATGTCATTCTGTCGGGACCCACCCTGATCATCGCGTTGGTGGTTCTGTTCCTGTTCGTGATTATTGCGTTTATTTGAGGGGAGTTATTAGTCATTAGTTTTTAGTAATTAGTCAAGAGGGCCAGCAACAGATTTTGAGACGTGACTAACAACTAACAACTAACAACTAACAACTAACAACTAACAACTAACAACTAACAACTAACAACTAACGACTAACAACTAACAACTAACAACTAACAACTAACAACTAACAACTAACAACTAACAACTAACAACTAACAACTAACAACTAACAACTAACAACTAACAACTCATGAATCTCGAAGATCTGCACATCCACATCATCGGCATCGG
>JBBQST010000034.1:0-17006 GCA_038213625.1 Thermoflexales bacterium | reverse complement strand
TGCACCTGCCAGCCCTGTGAGGTGGTCTTGAACTCGGTGTAGTTCTGATCCAACACCGCCATCTTGATACTGCCGCGATTCAGCTGTGTGGCCAACATGCCCAATTGCTGCATCTGGTCCAGCGTCATATCGGTTCGGATCGAGGTGCTGAGATCATCGATCATGGCCGGTGCCTGCGCCATCAACGAGGCCAGTACCGAAGGTTGAGTCACCTTCTCGCGCACAGCCAGGATCACCTGCTGCTGATGACGGGCGCGATCGAAATCGCCGTTGGGCAGGTTGTGGCGCGTGCGGGCGTACTTCAGCGCCGTCGGCCCATCCAACACCTGTTTGCCCTTCGACAGCTCGAACAGCTCTACGCCGTAATCCGAGGTGGGATAGGTGGGATCGTAGATATCCATGTCCACATCCACGTCGATGCCGCCGAGGCGATCGACGATCTTTTCGAAGGCGGTAAAGTTCATCCGCACCGTGAAGTGGATGGTGATGCCGAGCAAACTTTCGACAGTTTTTTGAGCCAGGCCGGGGCCACCGCCGGGATAATCGTAGGCATCGCCCAACTGGTTGGCCACATTGATGCGGTTGAATTCAAAGCCGGGAATGTTGACCCACGTGTCGCGAGGGATGGACAGCAGGCCGGCCTGTTTGGTCACCGGATCCACCGTCAGCACGATCATCGTGTCGGTGCGATAGCCAGGGTCTTTCTCGCCCTCACGCTCGTCGATGCCCAGCACCAGAATGTTGACCCGATCCTTGCCGTCCCAGGCTTTGGGCAATTGAATCTCCGCGATTGGCGCGCGGGCGACATTGGGCTTTAGCGTGGCCACCTTGTCCACATCGGGCAAAATCTCGACCCGGATGGTCTCCTGATTAGCCCACAAATTGCGCTGCCAGTTATAGGTCGCGGCACTCAGCCCCAGGCTCACCGTCAACAACACGGCACAAACAAGAAAAAGCTTACTCCTTAGCATCGATAACATCTCGCGAGGAATATACCATCGCCATCTAAATGAGCCTGAATACTCTCCCCATGGCTGCCCTACGGGGTCGCAATTACCTTGCAAAATGCGCGGGAAAGCACTACGCAAGGCCGATAATGCCCACCTCAACTCACTGACCTGAGTTAAAGGAAATTACAAAGATGTCTGTTCCAGAAAAATACCTCGATCTCTTTACCACCAAGGTCGCCTTCGCCCACCTGGCCACCACCATGCCCGACGGCGCACCGCAAGTGACCCCGGTCTGGTTCGATTACGACGGCGAGTACGTGATCTTCAATACCGCCAAGGGCCGCGTCAAGGAGCGCAATCTCAAGGAAGGCTCGCCGGTCGCCATGGCCATTTCTGACCCCGATGATCCGTATCGCTATATTCAAATTCGCGGCACCGTGGCCGAGATCGTGGACGATGATCCCGCCATGATTCGCAAGTTGAGCCTGAAATATCGCGGCGATTCGAATTATCCGCTGAAAGACGGTGAAATCCGCGTGACCTACAAGATCACACCGGACAAGTCCAGCACGATGGGTTAGAGCTGGGAGCTAAGAGCTGGGAGCTAAGAGCCGGGAGCTAAGAGCAGAGCGTATTTTGATTTCTTATGCTCCCAGCTCCTCGCTCTCGGCTCCTCGCTCCCTAATCCACCAATAAGCCGCTCTGCGCCACCTCGGCCACCAACGCTTTTGCATCCCGCTCGCGCACGGCGATGCAGGTCGGGCTCATCCGTTCCAGCACCACCCGGCGCACATTGACATTGGCCAGCAATGCGTCCATGGTCTGGCTGTCTTTGGTGCGCAGCAGCCGCACACTTTCCAGCCGCACCTCCGGCCCACGCTCGGCCCAGCGACCAATGGCACGCGCAATGTTGGCCGGCAGCGGCTGCCCCATTTGCTGCTCCAAAAACTCAATCACGCGCGGAGCCTGAATGCCCTGCTCGTTCGCCCGCGTCAACGAGCGGGGTGTGAGGCGATACCCATAGTGTGAATCCGGCGTGCGGGTTCCATCGGCCACCCGCGCCAGTTGAAAGCGTTGGAAGCGATTGGCCTGCGGCACCGTGATGGTGCCATCGGCAGCCATGCTAAAGGCTGGCAATAGCGCCTCCAGCGGCGCGACCTCGGCCTGAGCCGCATCAGCCTGAGCCGCCTCCAGCCAGGCCAGTGGCCCGGCCAGCAGATAGCGAATCAGGCGACCCTCCACCCGATCCCAATTCTCAAAGCCGTTCAAAAACTGACCCGTGACAACATCGCGCACATGCCAGGTGTCATAGCGGCCATCGGGCCGGGCAAAGTCGGGTAGCTGGGCTTTGATGTGGGCGGTGATGGCCTGAATCTGCGCGTCGGATTGCAGTGCAGACAAACCCTCGGCCACATCGCGCTGCACAAACTCCACAATGGCCTGACGCTCGCGCACGGGGTCATTGGCCCAGGTGTGCGTCATTTCGAGCGAGAGACCATCCACGTGCACAAGATCGTTCCAGCCGGCGTCGTTCAGCCAGGCATCGAGCAACACGCGCCGTTGCTGACCCGGCGCCGCTTGCAACCAATGGGTGACCGGCTGGGGAATCAGCCGGGCCCGGCCATCCTGCACCCGCAACCAGCCCAGGTTTTCGATAAGGTGGGCCAGCAGGGCAAACCGGCCACTGGTCCGGTTGTCCTCGACGCCATCCGCATCGCGCAAGATGCGCACCAACGAGAGCCGCGACTCGTGCGTCCACTCGCCATTCGCACGCACCTTCACATTGCCGTTCTGGATGTGAATCAGAATGCTGGTGATGTCGTCGAGCAGGGGAGAAGATGCAGAGACGGGGGACGCAGGACGGGGGACGGAAGCCGCGACAGGAGATAGGGTGCCGTCTTCCGTCTCGGCTTCCGAGCCGCCCCGTCTCCCGTCTCCTTTGGCCGGCCCCAACACATCCAACAAATCCAAAGGCACAAAGATGGCCTCACTGGGGTCGCGGCCGCTACGGTCAAACGCGCGAAAGATGAAGCCGCGGTACCACAGCACTTCGGCAGCGTTGGCTGGGTCCAGCCACGGCCGTTCGCGCTCCAGCTTGCCCGGGCCCATCGGACGTATCGCGCCAAAGCGGCGCTCGAAGGCTGCTGTGGGAATTTTGCCCTTGGATTTAAGCAGTGCTTCCAATGCCGCGCTCGCCTCCTGCGGCAATTCGTGATGCACCTGCCCGGCCACATCGGGCTGCAACATGTGCACGGCCAGCGCCTCGGCCACCTCGCGCGCCGATGAGACCTCAAGTGAGGCGTCCCACAGATCAGCCATCGCCATCAGCCGGGAAAAAGGCTCATCCAACAGGCACGCGCGTAGCTGTCTCATACGAAAAGCTGAGAGCGCAGAGCCGAGAGTAGTGAGCTCATCGCTCTCAGCTCACTGCTCTCGGCTCTAGTCGATCTCGCCTAGAACTTGAGCGAAGTCATGGTGCCGCGCACCAGCTCGGCGCTCTTGTTCATCATCGCCACCTCGTCCTCGTTCAAATTCACTTCGAGGATCTTCTCGATGCCGTCGCGGCCCAGCACCACCGGCACACCAAAAAACATGTCCTTCAGGCCATACTCGCCATCCAGATACGCTGCCACGGGCCGGATTAGCTTCTTGTCCTTGAGAATGGCCTCGACCATCTCGGCCACAGCGGCACCTGGCGCAAAGTAGGCTGAGCCGGTCTTCAGCAAATTCACGATCTCGGCCCCACCTTGGCGGGTGCGCTGCACGATGGCATCCACGCGCTCTTTGGTGATCAGCTCGGGCAGCGGAATGCCGGCAATGGTGCTGTAGCGCACCAGTGGCACCATCTCATCGCCGTGGCCGCCCAACACAAAGGCGTGGGTGTTCTCGACGCTGACGCCGAGCTCCTGAGCCATGAACGTGCGCATGCGCGCGCTGTCGAGCACACCGGCCTGCCCCATGACCCGGTTCTTGGTGAACCCCTTCTGGCTCAACACCTTGTAGGCCATGAAAGCCATGGTATCCAGCGGATTCGTCACAATGATGACGATGGCGTTGGGCGAGGTGGCGGCGATATTATTGGCCACATCGGTGATGATCTTCTGGTTGATGCCGACGAGGTCTTCGCGGGTCATGCCCGGCTTGCGTGCCAGGCCCGCCGTGACCACCACCACATCGCTGTCTTTGGTGTCCGCGTAATCTGTCGTGCCAGTGACCTTGGTGTCGTAGCCCAACACGGGGCCGGCTTCCATCAGGTCCAACGCTTTGCCCTTGGGCATGGTCTCGGTCTGAGGTACGTCGAGCAGGACAATGTCGCCCAGCTCGCGCTCGGCCAGCCAGTGCGCCGTTGTGGCGCCGACGAAACCCGCGCCAACAATCGTAATTTTGTTTCGCATGATTGAGAGAGTTGTTAGTTGTTAGTTCTTGGTGTGAGAAAAGGCTGCTGGCGGTCGGCTGCTAGCCGCTAGCCGCTAACCGCCATCCTACACATGCTCGAAGCGTTCGATGTTCAACACGAACACGGTTGCACCGCCCACTTCCACGTCGATGACCTGGGCATTGAGTGCGCCGGGGACTTCGCGCGGCACACTGATGTAGCTGGTGCGCCGGCGGGCATTGTTCTTGAGGACGGTTAGCACGTCCTGCACCTTATCGTCTTCTGCGCCGAGCAGCAGGGTCGCGTTTTCACGGCGCAACCAGCCGCCTTCGGTCGCGATGCGGGTCACGCGGTGACCCGATTCGATGAGGGCTTGAGTCACTTTGGCCGCGTCATCCGCCTGGACGACTGCAAGGATCATTTTCATAGTATTCAACGCCTCCGTTCAATCAAGTATATCCGGCTGGCACGCAAATTTGATGGGTGATGATCTGTGCCATATCATCCTCCGCCACCTCAAGTCATTGATTAAGCAACGTCAATCTTGCCTATCTTACGGCGTGTTCACGCAGTTGCACAATCGAGCCAGTCGCCAGCCGCTAACTGTCATCAGATGGCTGCTGGCTGCTGGCTGCTGGCATCTTCGCCCGCGGGTAGCTGCCAAAGAGGCGGTAGTAACTGGTGAACTCTTGCAGATTGTCCAACGCGCGCTGGCAGTTTTTCTCGTCTTTGTGGCCGATGAAGTCGAGGTAGAACAGGTACTCCCACAGCGAACCCTGCAACGGCCGCGATTCAATTTTGTTGAGGTCGATATCGCGCAATGAGAACGCGCCCATGGCCTTGAACAGCAGACCCGGCTTATTCTGGCCGGCGAACACGATTGAAGTCTTATAGGTCTCGCTTTCATTGACGATGCTCATGCGATGCGGCTGACGCGAGAGCACCACGAAGCGGGTGTAGTTGGTGGGATCGTCCTCCAACCCTTCGTTGACGATGGGGAGCGCGTAGATTTCGGCAGCGCGCCGGCTGGCCAGCGCGGCGGTGGTGCGATCACCACTTTCCTTAAGCAGCTTCACACTGCCGGCGGTGTCATACACTTCCTTGCGCACCGCATTGGGTAGCACTCGCCCCAAGGTGCGCTCGCATTGGGCCAGCGCCTGCCAGTGCGATTGCACCAGGCGAATCTCCTCCAACGGCACGCCGGGCAAGGTGATGAGACACCAGCGCACCCGCACGATCACCTCGCCCACAATGTGCAGGTTGTGGCGCACCAGCAGATCATAGTTGCGATGAATGGAGCCGCCCAGCGAGTTCTCCACCGGCACCACCCCAAAATCGCATATGCCGGCAGCGACATCGGCAAACACCTCGTCAAAGGTCACCCGCGCTTGCGGTTGCACATCGGACTGGAAATAATCGAGCGTGGCTTGTTCGCTCCAGGCGCCGGGTTCGCCCTGATAGGCAGCGGTGCAGGCAGTTGTGGACATAGGCCTGCGTTATATCACGCCGCTCACACAGGCTGATTCCCATAAAAACATAGTCTAATGGGCAGGACGCTGGTCAGCCCTGTTTATGTCCGTTCCACACCCACTTTGCACTATCGCGGCCATAGATCAAGCTCACCGGCTCAGGTCCAGCGGGCCCTGTCGCCAACTCGGCACGGCAATCACATTCATCCATCCGTCGCTCGGCGCATACGCTGGTCGACATAGGAATTTATCGTGAAAAACAAAATATTGTCCCTGCTCAAGCAGCCACTGGCCTGGTTAGAGTCGCGTCGGATTCAAGGATTTGCCATTGCGCAAGGCGAACACATCCAGATTGATGTGATGCTAAAGCGGGCCGGCTACACACAGGTGAACCCGGTGAACTACTCCAACGGCCAATACCGCGTCACCATTCAATATGCCGACCGGGATCGTTTCGCCTTCAAGGTCAACCCTGAAGATCCAAGCCGAATGCAGCCGGCCTGAGTTGACGAGATCAGGGCTTAATTTGTGCACTGTAGAGAATAAAATTCTGTGGCACACGCAACTGCCCACTTCGAAAATCTTGATTCTGAGTGTTAGGCTTTATCCCTTATTGACCAATGAATGACGGGGTTGGCTTGAATGAAAACCACTCTCTACTTCCAACGCCGAATGAAAGATCGTCCTGAAATTTTGGCAAAATGGGTGGAGCAAACCATTAAGACTCCGCTCAAACGCGAGGTGCAATCCGATGGGCGCATTCGCATCTGGAGCTTCGTGGTAGAGCAGAGTAAATATCTGCGTGTGGTGATACTAGAAGATGGTGAAACTGTTCACAATGCATTTTTTGATCGTGGTTTCAAACAAACCGAGGAGAACGATTAAGTGAGATTCGATTACGATCCTGAGACCGATTCACTTTATATCAAATTGGTGGAGCGTCCGAGCACAGAAAGCGAAGAGGTATCGCCCGGCATTGTGTTGGATTTTGATGCAAACGGTGCGGTGGTGGGCATCGACATCGAGCATGCCAGCAAGGTTGCCAATTTCAGCCAGGTTGTTGGTCAGCAAACCTTAAATGTGCCGATCTTTGCTTAGTTAACAACCCAAGTTCGGCTTCGCTAGAGCATGCCAATTTGCTCAAGCATCGCCCATCATTAAGCCTTCGATGGTGTGGGCCTGCACAATCGGCTCCAACGCATCCACCAGCCGGCAGGTTATGTGGCGCGTGATCGACTCGGGCAGCGTCTTGAAGAACGCGCGGGTGAGTTGCAGGTCGTGCCGCTCGGCATTGCGCGCATCAGGCGCATCCACGCCCAACACCAATACTGGCCGCGCCTGGTTCGAGTGATTGGCAGTGCCGCGGTGAATAGTGAGCGCCGACCGCGCCGAGATATCGCCCATTTGGGGCAGCTTGCGCTGGGCTCGGGCCACATAGCGTGGGTAGGCCGACCGGGGCGGGAACTGGCCGTGCTCGAAGGCCACCGGCGCATCCCACTGCGTCCCCGGCGCAATCTCAAACGGCCCCATGTTCTCCTCCACATCCACGGCCGTGACATTGAACGCGAGCGAATTCAATCGCCGGCCAAACAGGGTCTCGTCGGGTGAGGGGAAATCGCGGTGCCAGGGCTGATCTTCAGCACCGGGATTGGGCACATCGAAGCCGATCTCGACCATCTTGTAATCCGGCCCCAGCACGGCCTCGCACACCTGCACCACCCACGGATGCGAGACCAGATCAACAAAGCCACGGATATCCTCGGGGTGAATTTCGACATAGTGGCGCTTCGGCCCCCGCCCCACCGCACCATTGGGCCGTTGCAAGGCCGCGCCATAGGCAGTATTAATATCGTGCTCCAACTGCCGCACCCAGTCTCGCGAGAAAGCTCCTTTCAGCCCAATAATGCCGTCGCCATATAGGCCGCCCATGATCGCGGCGACATCCCATTGCTCACTCTGCTGGACTTGTTCAGAAATCTTCTTCATCATCCCGTCGTCACCCCTTCATAAGACAAATTTTGCGCCTAGCAAGAGTGTAGTTCATCTCCAACCCATGAATTTTCAGTTTGCATCAGGTCTATGAAAGCCCTATTTTTCTGATGCAATTGAGGCATTTGCGAAAATTTCGCAGTTATAATATCGGCATTAGTAGAACTTTTGTTCTGTGTCGGCTTCCTGATCCAGCTTCAACTCCCAGTGTGGTTGGGTGTGGTCAAGAAAGTCCAGTGAGGTAAAAAATGGATGACAAGCAACTTGCAATGTTGTTGACCGCGATGAGCGACCAGACCGCGGCGATGAACCGCATGGCCGATGCGATGACCGGCATTCTGTTGCACCTGGACCCCAAACAGGCGGCCAAGTTTGCCGCGCCTGGGTATATGCGTCCCCTGGCTGCCTATGCCACCTTCGATTGGAACTCCATCGACGCCACGGTGATTGCATTTGACCGGCATGGGGCCACCGAAGTCGAGCATAACGGCGTCGCCTATCGCCGCTACCGCTCGAACGATGATGATCCCAAGGGCGTGGATATTCGCTTCCGCCGCGTCGTGTCCGGCACACCCGAGGGCAAGGACATGGTGTGGGCGACCTTGATCAAGTTTGCGGACAAGAAAGCCAGGGACGCACCGCGCCCGTTGCGCGGCGAGCTGGCCGAGAAGATCGAGCAAGCCGCGGCCGAACAGGCCATCCGTGCCAACGCCCCAGTCCCGATGCAGGCGCCAACCCCGGCTGTGGCACGCGTCGCTGCGCCTGCGCCACCAGTTCGAGCCGAGCCTGAAGTGGTGACGCCGCCGGAACAGGCTCCGGTGACCGCCAATGCCGCTGACACACTGGACGCTGACCCTGTGGCTGAGATGGCTCAAAAACTGGGAGGGGAGCTCCGCACAGCATCGCCGGAGGAGAATCCGGTGCTTGCAGAGCTGGCGCGCCGGTTCGACGCCCTGCCCAGCGGCACATCCCGAACGGCAGCATTGAGAACACTCAAAGCCGAGATTAATACCGAAGCGATCAAGCGTGGCCTTGAGCCGTTTGAAGGTCGCAGCGGCGAAGCACTGCCAGCGGCCGAGAAACGCATGCGCAACGTGCTGGATGCCTGCATTGAGGCCGATGCCAGACTGGCCAAAGTCTAAGCCGGCCCAACTCCCAGGGCGTGCACTGCACGGATATACACAGCAACAAGGGGTTGCTTATTGGGCTACCCCTTGTTGCTGTGTAGGCCAAACACTGAGACTTCAAAAATCGAAGTGGAATCAGATTATTCTCAACTCACTATCACCTAAAAGTCGCACAAAAAAGACGAGGTGAAGTTGATGAAGACGGCGGTTTTAAAACACAAAGCCCACAACTGGAAAAGTTGGTTGGGATTGACGAGTTTGGCCATGCTCAGCCTGGGTGCCTGCACCCTGCCACGGGTTCGGACCACAGTAACGGCCCCAGCTCAGATTCGCGTGACCATCGTGGCAACGCCAGCGCCCAAAGTTGAATCCACAGGTGGGTCAACGGCCAACCCTAGCACGGCCGCGTCGCCCACGGCCAGTGCCGCCACCAGCGACACCAACCCGACGGCAGCGCCCTCCGCACAAGCGACAGCCAGCACCCCAGCCGCAGCCAACACAAGGCCCGCCAGTGTGCGCCTGGAGCAACTGGTTGATGGGCTGGATGAACCGTTGTATCTGACACAGGCCGGCAATGGCACTTCGGTGTTGTATATCGTCGAACAAGCCGGCAAAGTGTTGACCTATGACACCGGTACGTTGAACGAGACACCGTTTCTCGATATCGTCGATCGCGTCAATAGCAGTGGCAATGAACAGGGCTTGCTCAGCATCGTGTTCAGCTCCAACTATGAAAGCGATGGCTTCTTCTTCGCCAATTACACCGCCAAGAATGGCGATTCAGTCACCTCGCGATTTAGCGCAAATGAAGATCGGCAAACGGCCGATGCCGACAGCGAGCTCGTGCTCCTGACCATCGAAGACCCCTATGGCAACCACAACGGCGGCCTGCTCAAGTTTGGGCCGGATGGCATGTTGTATCTGGGTATGGGGGATGGCGGTTCCGCCGGCGACCCGCAAAATAATGCCCAGGATACGCAGAGCCTGCTCGGCAAAATGCTGCGCATCGATGTGAGCAAGGCCAGTGAGGCCGAGCCCTACACGATTCCGTCAGACAATCCTAACTTCGGCGACGATGCCAAACCGGAGCTGTGGGCGGTGGGGCTGCGCAACCCGTGGCGCTACAGCTTCGACCGCGAAACCGGCGATTTGTATATTGCCGACGTCGGCCAGAACGCCTACGAGGAAGTGAATTTTCAGCCAGCCGGTGCCGGTGGCCTGAACTATGGCTGGAAGCTGCGCGAGGGTTTGGAAGAGTACAGCGGTGACAAACAGCCGCAATTTACTGACCCGGTGGTGGAGTATCCTCACGCCGATGGCTGCTCCGTGACAGGCGGCTATGTCTATCGTGGCAAGGCCATCCCCGGCCTGACCGGCACCTACCTGTATGGCGATTACTGTCAGGGCACCATCTGGAAGCTCACCCCCAATGGCGATAGCTGGAACAACGAGGAATTGCTAAAAGACAACCTGCGCATCAGCTCATTTGGCGAAGATGATTCCGGCGAGCTGTATGTGTTGGATCACAGCGGCGCGGTTTACAAGATCGTGGCCGAGTAAGTCCAGGCATGCGTTATCAGGGCTCGGCGTTCTTGACGCAGGCCGAGCCCTACACCCTCATCGCAACATCGCCACCACTTCAGCCAGTGCCTGTTCACCCCCCACATTGCCGGGGAACACGATGTAGGGCACGTCAGGATACTTCGTCTCCGGCCCCAACTGCCACACCGGCACGCCTGCCAACACCTGCCCCAACACCAGGGCTCGTCGCACGCCCAGCGCCTGGGTGGCCACATCGCTGGAGGTGATTCCGCCTTTGGCCAGCACATAACGCGGCACCGCCGACAGGCCGCGCACCATGCTCACCAGGCTATTTGATATTCGTTGCCCCACCGCCAGACTGCTCGCGGCATCCGACCCGGCGACCAGTTCGCGGCTGGTATATAAAACCGTGTCCTCACCCAACTCCAGACTGGCGTTCGTTTGCATAATCACCCGCCGAATTTCACCCTCACGTCCGGCATCATCGAGGAGCTGGCTCACCTGCACCTCAATTCCACGCACACCCAGCTTCAACAACGCCGCCAGTTGCCCCGAGGTTTTGGGCACATACGAGCCGACCACGATCAACCCACCGGCTGTACTGTGATGCGTGGCCGGCAACAAATCCTCTCGTTGCAGCAATGGCCTGGGCACAATACCCGCCCGTAGCGGCACAAACGAGGCGGCCGTGCGAAACAGAAATTTTGCGCCGGCGGACTCCGCCTGCAAGATGCCCAGCACCGCCACGGCCAAATCCTGATCACTGGCCGCGTTGATGATGCAGACGTGTGAGTGATTGTGGCTACTGGAACCTGCGCGGTTTCGCAGCGCCAACAGCCGTTCACAGACCCAGTCCGGCCCACCCTCACGAATGTCCTTCAGCGTGATCGTGACCACGTCCCCGGCCCGCACCTGCCCATGTGTCTTCTCCTGCACCCACTCGCGCAAATTTGAGCGGACATAGCCAAACGCCTTATCTTTGGCAAATTCTGTTTCGCCCGCCGGTGTCAACCAGATGTCGCCGTCGCGCACGCCAGCCACGTAATGGACATCGTTAATGGTATGGCGGCCGCCGGGGATGAACGAGGGGATGATCAATGTCGCATCAAACCGGCCGCCCAGCGCCGCTGCCAGTGCATCCACCTCACCGGGGTAATGGCCGCGCAGGGTCGAGTCGCTGCGGCTCACCACCACCAGTTCGCGATGCACCTCACGCGCCGCCTGCATCAGTCGCTCGCCAATCAAGGTGTTCAGCGCTTCGGCCTTGGGCAGCGGCAACGCGCGCGAGTTGGTCAACAGATAAAAACACGGTAGATCATTGCTCAACTCGGCCTTGAGTGTCTCAAGGCTCCACTCGGTCAGCACCGGCACATCATGCACCGTCTGTGTGCCGGTCGGATCGTCATCCAACACCACAACCTTGCGACCATCCACCTGGACCCTATGTTGAATCTCAGGAAATACATCCCACGGCCACTCCGCCGGCAGCGTATTCAACAATTGACTTCTAAGAATCTGCGGCATAATTTTCTAACTTCTAACTTCTAACTTCTAACTTCTAACTTCTAACTTCTGATCAGTCCACCAACAACACACCCTTGTGATACTTCTCCGGATGCGCCGCCATCTCCGCAAATACGGCTGGCGCATTGTGCATGGCAAACTCAGAGGCCACGTGCGGATAGTGAATCCTGCCGCTGGCCAGCAGCTCCAGTGATTCGGGGAAACACTGGGTGCTGGCACGCGATCCAACCACAGTCATCTCTTTGCGAGTGAAATCCAGGCCGGGAAATTGCACCAGCTTGCCCTGCGGCAACAACCCCACAATCACAATGCGTCCGCCCGGCGCGACCAGATCCACCGTGCTCTCCATCGCCTTCGCGTTGCCAGTCGCTTCAATCACCACCGGCATCCCATCGCCATCCGTCAGGTCCAGCACCTTGGGCAACAACGTCTCATCCGACATCAACGTTTCAGCCCCCAACGTTTGGGCAAAGGCCAGCCGCTCTGGTGAAATGTCTGTGACCAGCACACGAGCGCCGCGCGCTTGAGCGACTTCAATCAACGCCAGACCAATCGGCCCCGCCCCCAAAATCAACACCCCATCGTCCGCGCTCACCTGCCCACGCCGGCACGCCTGCACCCCAATCGCCACCGGCTCGGCAAAGGAAGCCCATGTCGGCGAAAGCCCCGCCGGCACCTTGTGAATGTGCGAGGCCGGCGCTTTCACAAAATCAGCAAATCCACCCGGCAGATGCGCGCCGATGATTCTCAGGTTTTTGCAACAGTTGGGCTTGCCGATGCGGCAGGCATAGCACTTGCCACAGCCCAGGAAAGGCTCGACCACAACCAGTTCACCCGCTCGCAGGCCGGTCACACCCTCGCCTAGTTCATGCACAGTGCCGGCAATCTCGTGCCCACCAATCACCGGGTATTTGGCATACGGATTTTTGCCCTGCCAGATATATATGTCGCCGGCGCAAATGCCGGTGGCCTGGGTGTGCACCACCACTTCGCCAGGGCCGGCGTGCGGCTGGCTCCACTCGCCAATATGCATCTCGTGCGGTGCGTCAAAAATAGCTGCTTGCATGGTTATCCAAGACTCTTGACTCTTGAGTCCAAAGCTTTAATCAGGTCATTGTGCATCAGGCTACCCGAAACTGCGGCTCCTCGCCACGCAACATGCGCAATGCGTTGTCGCAGGTCACCTGCCCCATCGCGCGCAATCCCTCTTGCGTCTGGCCGGCACTGTGTGGGAACGCGATGAAGTTATCGAGCTCGAACAATGGGTTCGGCCCCGGCGGCTCGTCGATAAACACATCGCTGGCCGCACCGGCAATCTGATTGCGTTTGAGCGCGATGTAGAGCGCACCCTCATCCACCAGCTCACCACGGGCGGTGTTAATCAGAAACGCCGTCGGCTTCATTTTTGCCAGTGAATCCTGATTAATAATTTCGCGAGTGCCTTGGCCACCCGGCGCGTGCAACGTAATGAAATCCGATTGCACCAGCACCTCGGCCAGACTCACATACGTCACCGCATGTTGCGCCGCAAACGCTTCGTCCTGATAGGTGTCATAGGCGATGACGTTCATCTCAAACGCCCGGGCCCGGCGGCATACGGCTTTGCCGATCTGGCCCATGCCCACAATGCCCAGGGTCTTGCCGGCCAGTTCCACACCCACCACACGGCCCCAGCGGCCCCCCTTCACAGCCCGGTCGCCAAACGGCACCCTCCGCGCCAGGCCCAGCAACAGCGCCATCGCCATATCGGCCACACTGTTGGTGATGGTGCCGCCGGCCACCGCCACCGGAATGTTGCGCGCCCTGGCCGCAACCAGATCGATGTTCTCGTAACCCACGCCGTGCTTGGAGATGCCTCTGAGTTTGTTGGCCGCGGCCAGCACCCTCGCCGTCACCGGCTCGGTGCCGCTAATCAACACATCCACATCGCGAATCAGATCAATCATTTCCATCTCGGTCGGCGCCCGCTCATGCGGATTGGGCATAATCTCGACGCCGGCCTCTTGCAAGCGATCAAACACATCAGTGGCCGCCTTGCCAAAACTTCTTGAAGCAATCAATACTTTCATATCAGACATTAACTTCTACGTCTCCATTCCACACTCAGAGCACATTTCTAAAAACAAAAAAGCAGCAGCGTCAGTGGCAACAACCAATTAAAAAACACTCTCAGATTTGAACGGTCCCTTCAATCGCAATCGCGCGAATCGGCGAGGCGTCCAGCCCTTTGCACGGGATCGGCAAGCCCACAAAGAAAAATCGATCCGTCGAAATCTGCCCCAGGTTGCACAGGCACTCCAGCACAGGAATATCCACACCGGCCTTGAAGAACAAATGATGATTGGGATGGTCGTTACGGCCGCGCACCTCGAAGCCGCTGGAGTCCGTTCCCAGCAACTTGATCTTCTTCTCCAACGCCAGCCACTCGGCCGCATCCTCGGCTAAATATGGCCGCTGATGCGAGGCCTGCGTGCGGTATTGCTGCTCGCGGCCCTCCCACAAAATCACAATGTCGTGATCACGCACCTCGCCGGCCGCCTGAATATCGGCCAGTGTAATCGGCTCGTTCACCTGCTTGTGCCGAAAGTCCAGCCGGATGGCCGAGCCCACAAATTGATCCGGCGGAAAGTCGCTGGTGTCTTTGCCGCCGGCATAGAAATGCAGCGAGACCTCGACGTGGGTGCCGCTATGCGACCACATATACACGTCGTTCATGATGTCACCGGTCGGCGTCGTGCGCGGCGTGCCACGCTGCTTTAACTCAACCGTATATTGCTCCTGACCCGGCAAAAGCGCGTGCGTTAAATCAATGATTTTGTAAGTCATTCAATCCTTTTAGTTCTATGCTCAACGAGTCGTTTGTGTCGCGAACGCAGGAATGACGTTGTTACACAAAGTCTTTCGTTTGACCAACCACCAACTAGTCATCTCATCAAAGCGGTCGGAGCGCTTCTGGATGCTTGTCTATATCGGGCAGGCATGAAGCGCTCCGACCGCTCGCTCACTCAATCACCTGCTCCACTCGCGCGCCACCCACGGCCACTTCGGGCAGCAACACCTCGCCGCCCGCCTGTTGTATCGCCTCGGCCACTGCCGCCTTCGTCTCTGGCACCACCAACGCCAGCATAATGCCTCCGCCGCCCGAGCCCGACAACTTCGCGCCAAATGCACCCGCACTCAGGGCCGCCCGGTTTAACGCTTCCAACTCGGGGCTCGACACCCCGATTCTCTCCAACACAAGCTGGTTCAAGTTCATCAACGCGCCCAACTGCGGCCAGTCGCCGTGCGCCAACGGCTCCAGTGCGGCCCGACTCAGCACCCCTATCATCTCAAAGTAGCGCAGGCGGGTCGCGTCGGCCTCCAGCCATTGCCGCACGCGCGTGTTCACCTCGCTGGTCTGGCCGCGCATCCGGGTGTTGCCGATCACCAGCGTCAGACCGCGATCAAACGCCACCGGCTGGCCCCACGTCTCGCGGGTGTAGCGAATGACGCCACCGTGCAGCGAGGTCTGTGTGTCCAGGGCCGAGGCCACCCCGCCGTGCGCGATCACATCACCCAGATAGGCCCATGGGCCAATCTGAGCCGGCCGACCACACACCTCGGCCAGCGCAGTCGCCAGTGCCGCGAAGCTGGTGCCGCCCGAGCCCAATCCACCGGCCGATGGAATTTCACTCTCCCACACCACCGACAGCCCCGCTGGCAGGTGTCCGCCAAACGCGTGGCCAATAATGTATTTGGCAGACGCAAAAAAGTCTGTCCGCGACAGATGGCGAATCGCCTCGTAATTCTGGGCCTCGCGCCACACATCCACCTCGCGAACCAATTGCTCAACCTCGTCGGCCGTTGCCGTTTGATGTTGCGCATCACTGATGAAGCGATAGCCCGTTTCGCTTGACAACGAGAGCGTGCAGCGCACCCGCAACCCCACACTCACCGCCAGCGCCGACTGGCCACGGTTCACACTGTGCTCACCCAGCAAAATGGCTTTCGCCGGCGCCGAAGCAATCACAATCATGATGATGAGTTCTTAGTCGTTAGTGATTAGTGATTAGTGATCGGACGTCTCGGCCACTGAGTCGTGTCGTCAGCCGTCTTCCGTCCGTCGTCGCGGCGTCTGCGCCGCTCCATCTCTACCACCACGGCGCACCCGCCAGCACACCGCCATCGATCCACAAGGTTTGGCCGGTGATAAACGAGGACGCATTGGAGGCAAACAGCAATGCGGCGCCGGCCATCTCATCGGGGTAGCCTGGCCGGCGCATCGGCGTTCGTTCCAAAATCCACTTGGTGCGTTTCTCGTCCTTCCACAAGCCTTCGCGTGTGAGCTCGGTCATCACAAACCCCGGCGAAAGGCAATTGACCTGAATGTTGTGTTGCGCCCACTCGGCCGCCTGCACCCGCGTCAGCTGGTCCATGCCGGCCTTGGCCATGCCATATACCGACACATCGCTCAAGCCAATTCGAATGCTCAGCGAGCCGATGTGAATGATCTTGCCACCGCCCTGCCCAATCATGATCGGCGCCACGGCCTGACTGATGAAATAGGACGCGCGCAGATGCACATCCATGATCGCGTTGTAATCGTCCTCGGTCACATCCAGAATAGGCTTGCGGCGGTTGATGCCGGCGCAGTTCACCAGAATGTCGATCCGGCCCAGCTGGTCCAGCGTCTCCTGCACCATGCGCCGGCCCTCGCTGGTTTTGTTGAGATTGGCCTGCACCGAAATCGCGCGTGCGGAACCCACGGCCAGCCCCTCCACCTCGCGTTGCGCCGTTTCCAGCTTGGCCGCCGAGGTGCCATTCAATGCCACACTCGCCCCCGCCTTCACAAATGCCCGTGCAATCGCTCGGCCAATGTCGCCACTGCCACCGGTAATTAAAGCCACCTTGTTCTGCAACGAAAATAAATCGGTTTGGTTCGTGTAGTCTGTCATAGCTTCGCCAGCGCCTGTTCCAGATCAGCAATCAAATCCTGCTCGCCCTCCAACCCCACGGCCAGCCGCACCAGATTGGGCTGAATGCCCGCCTG
>JBBQST010000033.1:0-17844 GCA_038213625.1 Thermoflexales bacterium | reverse complement strand
TTAGTTGTTAGTTGTTAGTTATTAGTTGTTAGTTATTAGTTGTTAGTTGTTAGTTATTAGTTGTTAGTTATTAGTTGTTAGTTGTTAGTTGTTAGTTGTTAGTAAAGAATGACTGAATTGCCAAGACTCTTGACTAACAACTAATAACTAACAACTAACAACTAACAACTAATAACTTCGGGAGCAAACGATGAGTGAACCCATCCGTGTGTTGTGTATCAGCAGCGCCATTAAAGGCCAGGCCATGGTCCATGAGCTGAAGCGGCAGGGGTGCAGCGTAACGCTCCTGACCGAGGAGCGCTGGCAGGGCAACCCTGAGTGGCCGTTTGAAAGCCTCGACAACATCGTCTACATGCCCAGCCTGTATCGCAAGCAGGACGTGATCAATCAGGTGAGTTACATGATGCGCGGCTGGCCCATCGATTTGATTCTGCCATTGGACGACTATGAGGTGGAGATGGCCGCGACCCTGCGCGAGCACCTGCGCCTGCCCGGCATGGGCGAGACGGCCGCGCGCTTCTTCCGCGACAAACTGGCCATGCGACTGCGCGCGCGCGAGGTCGGTATTCCTGTGCCCGACTTCACCGATGTGTTCAACTACGACCACGTGCGCGAGTTTTTTGCGCGCACGCCGGCACCGTATTTGCTAAAGCCACGCAGTGAGGCCGGCGCGATGGGCATCAAACGCTGCGAGGATACCGAGGCCGTGTGGCGCTGGCTGGATCAATTGGGCGATCAGCAATCGAATTTTGTGCTGGAACAGTTTGTGCCGAGCGATGTCTTTCATGTGGACTCAATTGTGTGGCAGGGCAAAATTTTATTCAGTGTGGCCAATGCGTATGGCCGGCCGCCGCTGGCCGTGTCGCACGGCGGTGGCGTGTTCACCACCCGCGGCCTGCCGGAAGGCGATGCCAACACGCACGCGCTCAAGGCCATGAATGCGCGCGTGATCGAGGCGATGGGTTTGCAGAGCGGCGTGATGCATGCCGAGTATCTGCGCAGCGTCGAGGACGGCCAGTTGCGCTTTTTGGAGTGCGCGGCGCGGGTGGGCGGGGCCAATATCAGCGACATGATCGAGCACGGCACCGGGATTAACCCCTGGGTGGAATGGGCGCGCATCGAGCTGGCGTTGCACCGCGGTGAGGCGTATACGCTGCCGTCGGTGCGCCCCGACTACGCCGGCATTCTGGTGTGCCTGAGCCGGCAGGAGTGGCCGGACCTGAGCGGCTACACTGACCCAGAAGTGCAGTGGCGCATGCACAAAGCCTGGCACGCCGGGCTCATCGTGGCCTCGCCGGACGCGGCGCGTGTGGCCGCGTTGCTCGAAAGCTATGCCGAGCGCTTTGCGCAAGACTTTGTGGCGCAAGGCCATGTGCTGGATACGGGCCGGGCGTTTTGAGGTTTGCTGAGCGTGCACATCATTTCTCTTAAACACACATCCAGGAGTAACGACAGATGCCCTCCAATCGCAAAAAACAGATTCCCCTGCAACCGCCTGACTGCCTGACGCCGCAGCAAACCGAGCGCTTCTATTTTCTTTGGCGGCGGCTTTTGCGCTACACCAACCAGCAACGGGATGTTGCCAAGGGGTTTCTAGCGGCCAATGTAGACGCCGACCTCATGCCTGTGGAAGTGGCAGCGGACATTCGCAATTTGTTATGGGCCGATGATAGCCTGCTCGAAGCTTACCTGTGCAACAACCCGGATCAGCTTTCCACGCCTGATCTGGCGCTGGTGGAAAGCTGGAAGCAACGCATTCAAGGCACATTTGCTGTTGTGGGTGTAGTGCCGGAGCATGCAATTTTTCTGTTTGGCGAGGATGAGGAAGAGCGTGTATTTGGGGTCAAAGGCTTGATTTCGCCGCTTGACGAGGTGTGCCCCTACCTGCCGTGTTACGTGCAGGCGGTGTTGCTGCCATTTGAAGACAGCATTACCTATGACAGTTTCCTTACGCCGTATAACGTGATGATCGGCCCAAACATGCAGGCCGATTGGGAAGCTGAGTGGGCCGATGCCGTGGAGCGGGGCGCGGTCGTCACTACACTAGGCAGTAGCGCCCACGCTCAAGACCCTTTACCGCGCGCACAAAACACCAATGCGCGCGTGCTCAAAGCTTACGAACAGGCGCGCCGCGCCACCTCCGCCAGCGACAAGCTCATCCAGCGGGATTTGCAGACGGCCACGACCCTGGCAAGTGACCTCGCCAACAGTCTGTCGCCACACAGCTTGCGCGACCTGAATCGGTCCGATCTGGAAGTGGTGTTGCAGATGGCCGACGCGTTGGGCTCCCCGGCCGAGCACAATCAACTGGTCGCTTCACTCAAACGGCTCGTGCGGTTTCTGCTGGATTCCGGGCGACTGGATTGGGATGAGGGCGAGATGATTCTGGTCAGGTTGCGTGAGTCGCGCCGATAGCGCGCTCCATCTCACTGTCAGTGGCGCAGATGGACGATTGCCGAACTTACGGACGCATCGTGGCAGCGCGTGTTGGACATCAATCTCACCTCGGCCTTTCACATCACCCAGGCCAGCGTGCCTGTTTTCAGGCAGCAGAAAGAGGGTCTGCTCATTCACATCGCCTCATCGGCCGCGCGCAAGCCGGACCGCTCGGAGATCGCCTACCAGGCCACCAAGGCCGGCGTGGCCGCACTGGCGCATGGGGCCATGGAGGAGGAGCGCGAGAACGGCCTGCGCGTCACCGTCATCTACCCCGGCATGACCGACACGCCGCTGGTCTACCAACGTCCCACGCCACCCACGCCGGACATGCTGGCCAAAGCCCTGCAACCCGAGGACGTGGCCGCGGCGTGTCTATTTGTGCTGGCCCTGCCGCCGCGCGCGCATGTGCCGGAGTTGGTGTTGTATCCGAGTAGGAGCTGAGCTGAGCTGAGTGGTTAGTTGTTAGTGGTTAGTGGTTAGTTAAGAGCGTTCGCAAAACGGTTTCTCATGACTAAGAACTAACCACTAACTACTAACTACTAACCACTCTGAAATTCCCCATGTCAAAACATCCCATAACGTTCTCCGTTTTTACCAAGCCGTGGAAGACGATGCCGCTGGCTGAACTGGGTCTGATGGTGCATCGGCTCGGCTTTGATGCCGTCGAATTGCCGGTGCGCAATGGCTTTCAGGTTGAACCAGGTGAGATTGCGCGGCAGTTGACGATGGCTCACAAAGTGCTGGCGGATGCCGGTGTGGGCATTGCCAGCGTGGCCACGGCACCGACGCTTGAGGCGATTGCGGTGTGCGGCCGGCTGGGTATTCCGGTTGTGCGGGTGATGGTGGCGATTGGGCCTGAAGGCTATCTGGCCACCGTGGCGCAGGTGCAGCGCGAATACGCGGCACTGGCCCCGGCCCTGCGCGATGCGGGAGTGAAGCTGGGGGTGCAAAACCACAACGGCGCGTTTGTGTGCAATGCGATGGGGCTGCATCACCTGCTCGATCCGCTCGACCCGGCCACCGTCGGTGCCGTGCTGGATGTCGCCCACACGGCGCTGGATGGCGAGGAAATCGATCTGGCGCTGGACATCGTGTGGGAGCGGCTGTGCATGGTGAACTTCAAAAACGCCTATTGGCAGCGCACGAATGGGCCGGAGGCGGTTGAGGCGGACTGGGAGGTGTTTTGGACGTTGGGCCGGCACGGGCTGGCCTCGTGGTCGCGCGCGGCGGCGCTGTTGCAGCATCGTGGCTATTCCGGCGTAGTATGTCTGCCCGCTGAATATAGCGATGAGCCGGCGGTGAATCGACTGATTGCCGAGGACATGCAGTATGCAAAACAATTATTTCAGGGACAGGCGATTCAGTGATTACCGGGCGATGATTGAAAAGACGGCCCCAGATGATGTCTATGCCATTGGCCAGCCACACTATAGATGCTCGGATAGCAAACTAGGCAGACGGGATCGTGCACGATCTTCCGCCGCGATTCCAAAAGCAAATCTGAAGACCTATAGCCAGCCAACTTTACTGCCAGCTCCAAAACGCCATCAACCCATCGGCAATGTGCCGGGGGCGTTCGTAGGGCGAGGCGGTGGGAATCACCATCACCTTGGCGTGCTCGCCCTCCAGCACCGGCAGCACAATCGCGTTGCTGTCGGGCGACCAGATGCGATGGCTGAGCGCGTATTGATCGAAGAACGGCAAAAACTGGTTGATGTAAATATCCAGCGGCTGAAACGTCAGCATGAGCCGTTGCTGGTTGGTTTCCACATCGGCCACCCACAAGTTCAGGCGCAGGGTGCGATCATCGTTGTCCGGTGGCTCCTTGAGCACGCCGCCGGGCATGGCCTCTTCAATCGTCTCGCGCATCGGCCGGCCCAGGCCGATGGAGGAGCGCAGTTGCTCATAGGCACCGGCCACGGTGAAATAGGCGATGCTTCGGCCATCCGGTGACCAGAAGAATGCGATTACCATTTCATCGGTGATGATGATGGCCTCACCATCCGGTTCGATGACCGTGAGCGGGCCATACGCCGTGCGGGCCGGGCCAGGTGGGCTGATGAAGGCCAGTTGGTCGCGGGCCGGGCTCCAACTGAGCGCGACCAGGCCGTGATGTTCGACGGTGAAGCGCTCATCGAAACCCTTGCCATCGATCACCAACTGGCTCTCGTTCTCGCCGATCATCTGCGCAAAGGCCCAGTAATTGCCGCTAGGTGAAATGCCCGGCGACTGAAATAATCCCGGCTGGGCGATGTCATCGCTCTGGCGAATGCTCTGCGGCGCGTAGGGGTTGATGAACGCCAGCCGCGAGTTTTGCTCGCCGGCAAATCCCAGGTGCAACAAAATTTGATCGCCCTCGGGAGACCAGTCCCAAAAGCACGGCCGGCCGATGGCCAGCGTGTGATGGGTGTGGCCGCTGGCATCCGCGTCCTCGCCGCCCACTTCAGAACGCTCCAGCGCGACCACATGCAGCCCGAAAGATTGCTGTGGCGGCGCGATGGCGATGAAGGTGATGGCGCTGCTGTTGGGGGCCCAGTTGAGATAGATGGGAACCTGACCGCGCCGGTTGAACAGCAGTTGCCCCGACCCATATTTGCCGAGGTCAGGATTGTCCTCGTCTCGAAATGCAAACACACTCGCGCCGTTGCGGCTGCCGCCGATGGTGGCGATGTTTCGATCATCTGGCGACCAGGCTGGAAATTGAAAGAAGCGACTGGCCTGAGACAGCGTCCGCCGCTCCTGACCGTCGGGTGAAGTGGTTTCGAGCTGCCCTTCCAGATTGATGAAAGCGATGCGATTGGTACGATGCGGCGAGGGTGACTTCGGCATGGACGGATTTTAGTGCACGCCGCTTGGGTGGAGGTGAGAGGGGTCTATGTTTTGCAAGGTTGACCGGCGGGGGATCGTGCACGTGACACGTTGGACGTGCACGTGCACGAACTTCGGCCTCAATTGCCGATGATGTTGTTGAAGTTGACGCCCAACCCTGCGTTCTTGCCCTCGGCGTGCGGCATATATTGCATGATCGCGCCAGCCAGCTTACTCATGGGCATGGTCTGCAACCAGATGCGGCCAGGGCCAGTGAGTTTGGCCAGAAACAGGCCTTCGCCGCCAAACAGCACGTTTTTGAACCCCTTCATCATCTCGATGTCGAAGCTGACGGTCGGCTCGAACATGGCGACGTGGCCGGTGTCCACTTTCATGATTTGGCCCGGCGCCAGCGTGTATTCGACGATCTCGCCGTCGAAAGCCACAAACAGCGTGCCCGGTCCATCGAAGCGCTGCAGGATGAAGCCCTCGCCGCCGAAGAAGCCGCCGCCGAGTTTGCGGTTGAAATGGATGCTGAGTTGCACACTCTTTTCAGCGGCTAGAAAAGATTGCCGTTGCGCGATCAGCATCTGGCCCTGTGCCAGGTTGATCGGCAAAATTTTGCCGGGAAAGTCAGCACTAAAGGCCAGTTCGGTGCCATCGCGGCGGGCGATGTAATCCACCACAAACAGGCTTTCGCCGCCGAGCGCGCGCTTGAACAAGCCGCCGAGACCGCCGCCCATGTTGGTGTTCATGTCAATACCGTCGCTCATCCAACTCATCGCGCCGGTTTCGGTGTAGACGTTGCTGCCGTTGCGCAGGTTTAAGATCGCGGCTTGCAGGGTGGTGCCGACGATGCGATATTGCGAGCCGCCCATGGTCTCGCCAGCCAGCGTGATTTGTGGGTTGGGCAGATCCAGCCGCTGCCCCGGCACATTGGTAAATCCTTCAGACATTGCGTTGTTCTCCTTTGCAAATCAATATGAACTCATACGAGTTCCAGCGCAATGAGTCGCGCCATTTACAAAAATTAACACGCCGGTAGATCGGTTGCTGGTAATGAGGCTGACATTTGCCTGATTTGAGGTGGAGTCCACATATCTCCGGGGAGTCGGCTAAAGCCTCCATTCCGCAGAGCACTTATGAAAAGTGCCGCAGCTTGTCGGGGTTGACGACGGAGCGAATGGCGATGATGTGTTCGCCGTTGGTCTCGATGTTAATCACGGCCTGCACCACGGCCCCCGCCCGCACCACTATCGCCGGCCAGCCATTCACCTCTTCGATGGACACGACGCTATCGGGTACGGCAAATTTGCGGATCCCCAGCATCAAACGGGCCACTGCGTCGCGACCTGTAATGGGACGCCGGCCCGCGTTGGCATTGCCGCCGCCATCGCCCCACGAGGTGATCGATTCATGCAACAGGTGGGTGAGGCCATCGAGATCGCCGTTGAGCATCGCACCGATGAACGATTGCAGCAGTTGGGAATGCGCCGCTTGCGTCACTGGCAAACGCGGCCGATTGGCGCGAATAAATTCCTGGGCGCGGTGGAAGATTTGCCGGCACGCGCCCTCACTCTTGTCGACGATGGGCGCGATGTCGCGATAGTCGTAATCGAACACCTGGCGCAGCAGAAACACGGCCCGCTCCACCGGATTCAGCCGTTCCAACAGGGTTAAGAACGCCATCGAGATGGAGTCTTTCAATTCGGCGCGCTCCTCGGGGTTGTCCTCGGTCTGGGTCGCGATGGGCTCGGGCAACCAGGGGCCGATATAGGTTTCGCGCTGCACCTGGGCCGACTTGAGCCGGTCCAGGCATAGCCGCGTGGCAATCGTGGCCAGAAAGGCTTTGGGCGATTGCACGGCTTCCAGCGGCGTGGCTTGGGCGCGCAGGTAGGTCTCCTGCACGATGTCCTCGGCATCGCTGGCGGTGCCCAACATTCGATAGGCAATGGCGAACAGCAACCCACGGTGCTGCTCAAACACCTCGAGCATTTCGTGCATAGGGACCTGCATTGTCCACCGACTTGGCGGCTGGCTGCCGCTGTGTTGGGAGATGATAGGCCAGCGTCCGCCGCTCGTTGCCGATGACAAACGGCACCATGCGGCAGATCATCTCCTTCACCAGCACTGCCTTTTGGCCGGTCCAGATCTTATTTTTGGGCGTGTCATCGGAATGCACCCAGTCGACGACGGCGTCTTTGCGACCCAGGCTCACGCACTTGGCATTAAAGCTCATCTGGAAGGGCACTTGCGGCCGATCTTGCAACATCGCCGTCAGGTTGTCGGCGGCGTGGGCGGCGATGACGGTGGCCGAGGCGCAGGCCATGCGCACAGGCGTCTCGCTCTCGGACAGCCAGGCCGCGTCACCCACCGCATACACATCAGGGTTCGAGGCCGATTGCAAATAACGATCCACCAGGATTTGCCCTTGCGCATTTACTGCGAGTCCGGACTCGCGTGCCAACGGCGGTGCCACAAACGGCCCGGCCCACAGACACACCTCAAACGGCAGCTCGCCAACGCTGGTCTGAGCGAGATGATCCTGCACCTGCGTCACGGCCACATGCTCACGCACATCAACACCCAGCCGCGCCATTGTGCGGCGAACGTAGACTTTGGCCGACTCCGATAACCCTGGCCCGATCTCGTCTCGTGTGGCCAGAGTGATGCGCAAGTTGGGGAAAGCCTCGGCAAACTCCGCCGCGGCCTCGATGCCGGTCAGGCCGCCGCCCACGATGAGCACGGGCCGTTGCGCGTTGCCGTGTTGCAATTGCTGGCGCAAGCTGGCTACACCATTCGGCGTCAATGCAAAGGCATGTTCGCGCGCGCCTGGCAACGCATCCATCGCCAACGTGCTGCCCAGGGCCACCACCAGCTTGTCGTAGCCGATCTCGCGAGTCTGGCCTTGTGCGTCCACCCGCACCTGTTTGCGCTGCACATCCAACGTGGCCACGGTGCCGATCACAATTTCGACGCTGGTGCCTTTGAGGAAGTCGGCCAGTGGGCGCGCCGGTTTGGGCTGGCGCACAGCCTGTTCGTGCAATCGGATGCGGTGAACAAATTCGCTGGTCTTGTTGATCAACGTGATGTGTGTGCCCAATTTGCGGGTCTGGCGGGCCAGTCGCGCTGCGGCCAACAGGCCGGCATAGCCCGCGCCCAAAATCACAATTTGCGTATTCATGTCTACCTCCGCGAAACGCTATGTTTCGCTTTGGTAAGTAAGACGAGCGAGGGGTGGCGTTTGTGACAGAGCGTGTGGAAAACAAAAAAACTCGGCGTGCCACAAAGGGGAATGCCGAGTTCGGTGCCAGATCGTGCACGTTATACGTGTCACGTGCACGATCTGATCTTGCCGCTGACTCAGGGTTTACCGGCGCCGGCCCAGCAAACGAATCAGATACAGAAACAGGTTGATGAAGTCGAGATACAACGCCAGCGCGCCCATCACGGCCCCCTTGCGCTCCATCTGGTCGCCATCGCTCACGCCGGCGGCCATGCGCTTAATGCGCTGGGTGTCGTAGGCGATGAGGCCCGTGAAGATGAGGACGCCGAGGATGCTCACGATCCAATACAGCGCGTCGCTGCGCAGGAAGATGTTGACGACTGACGCAAGCAGAATGCCGATCAAGCCCATGAACAGCAGGTTGCGGAACTTGGTGAGATCGGTCTTGGTGACATAGCCGTACGCGCTCACGATGGCAAATGTGCCTGAGGTGATGAAGAACGTGCTGGCCAGAGATTCACTCGTATACACGAAAAACAGTGTCGAGAGTGTAAAACCCGTCACTGCGGCATACAAAATAAACAAGCCTGTTGCCACACTGGCACTAATCTTGTTGATGGCAAAGCTCAGCCCCAGCACAATGCCCAGTTGCAAGAGCAAAATCACGATCAGCGCCGGCCCGCTCAGCAGCGGCCTCACACTCTCGATGTTGGCGGCGGTTGCCACCGCCACTGTGCCGGTGATGGCCAGCGCCAGCGCCATCCAGCCATACACCTTGGTGATAAACGCGCGCTCAACAGCCGGGTCCGCTGCCACATACGGCTGTGAGTCAATCATTCGTCCAAATCGGTTCATGCTTCTTCCTCCAGAATCCAATTGCTCTTGGGCCGCTCACTCAAGCCCAAACCATTGCATTCACTTTGTGTTTAGCTTATCAACATTCCATGAACACTGCATAAGCAATATAAGACAACTTCGCAACAAAGTATGCCCAAAACAAAAGCCCGCTTTCAAGTCAGAAAGCGGGCTTCACAATTCCTGGTGGAGTCCACCTTATTTTGGCGCAACGGCCGGTGCGGTCAGGCCAGGGTCGGCCGACACGAAGCACGCGCCGGAGCTGCCATCCAGGCAGGTCACCCACCACCACATGCCGTCGGCGCTGGTGTAGCCTGTCACCTCAATCTTGGTGCCGGCCGGGTAGGTGCCCAACTCGGCTCCAGTTTCAGGCGCATCCAACACCGGCACTTCGGCCTGGGTGATGATGTATTGCACGGTGGTGCGTTTGATGGCCGCAGTCTGAACGGCCGGTGTCGCAGTGGGTGCCGCCAGCGTAGGCGATGGCATCGGCGTTGGCACCTTAGTGGGTGCCTCGGTCGGCTTGGCCGTGGCGGTTGCAGCCGTAGTTGCGGTCGCAGCCGTAGTTGCGGTCGCAGCGGGAGTTGCCGTGGCAGAGACTTCTGTGGCCTGAGTAGTTGCTGTCGGCGCATCGGTCGCGGCTTCTGTGGCTTCGGTCGTGGGCGCGGGTTCGGTGATGGGTGCCACTACAGTGTCTGTCGCTGCAACAGCCGCAATTTGGACGGTTGAAGTTTCCTCCACAGTCGCGGCAGGTGTTGCAGAGGCAGCCGGGGCAGGAGTGTCGCTGGAAGCGGCCACCTGGGCGGTCTCGGTTGCCGCTGGAGCCGGCGTGTCAGTAGAGCCGGTTGCGCCCCTAGACGCGGTGGCCGTCATGACTTCGGCTGTGGCCACATCTGCTGCGGTCGCGGTGGCGTCAGTGGTTGCCACAGCTTCTGTGACCGCTACAGGTTCAGTCGCGGTTGCAATATCGGAGGTGGCTGTGGCATCGGTTGTGGCCGCAACCTCTGTCGTCACAGTGGCGTCGGCCATCGCCACCGCTACTGTGGCTTCAGTCACCACGGCCGCTAGCGCCGGATCGGCCTCGACCCAGCAGTCCTGCTGGTTGCGAAGCTGGCCGCGTCCATCGCACGAAACCCGCCACCACAGGCTGTCCAGACTGGTGCCGGTGACTTGCAGTTCGGCATCTTTGGCAGCTGCACCGATGGTCAGATATTGCCGGCTGGGTCCGCCGTAAATGGGGGCCGTTTGTAGCAAACGAATGCGTTGAACCGTGGTCTCTTGAAATGCAATCGGCTGCACCGAGGTGACGGTGGGACCACTGCCAATGACGGAGGTAATGGTCGGTTGCGCCTGCGAAGCGCCTAGTGTGCCACGCGTCGGGGGGGCCGCGCATACTGTCAAAGTTAAAAGCCCAACTACACTGACGACTACAAGCCTGGGCATTCTCAAGCGATATCTCACCAAAATCTCGTCTCCTTCTATGCGGGCCTAAGACCTTATGATTCCGTTGGAGCGGTATCTCAGTCTGGGCTCAGATTCTAGCCGGGGTTGGGCAATTACGCTATTCCTTTTTCGCAATAACTGCACGTTTGTTGAGTGTAGTGTCTAACTTGCAACCGTTTGCGCATTTAGATGGCTGATTTCCAGAACAGGTCCGACACTTTGTTCAATTTAAACGCAGGTGCGTTAAGGATATTTGATCGCCCACAAACTGGCCGCGCGCATCGTAGGCACTCACTCGGGCAAAATCACCGGCGCGATACACCACCACCAGGAGCCGGTAAATGCCGGGTTTCGCATCCAGGTTGATGGGGATG
The DNA here is from genome assembly GCA_038213625.1 of Thermoflexales bacterium. GTDB lineage: Bacteria > Chloroflexota > Anaerolineae > J036 > Brachytrichaceae > JANMVQ01. The sequence goes on along the minus strand of JBBQST010000033.1, from coordinate 6,699 downwards.
GCATAGCTCGCCGACCCAGCACTCAGCGGCCCATCGTGGCTGCCTATCTTGTTTGCACCCTCATCCAATACCTGCACCGAAAAGGCATAGTCGCCGGCATCTGTCACCTGGTCTGGGCTCCAATCCAACGTCACCGTGAGGTTTTGGCCGGCCATTAGCGTGCCCGGCCAGACTTCATAGCGAGTCAGCACGGCTCCGTTGCTATAGCGCAACAGTGGATTTGTGGTGCTGGGGCGTTGCAAGGTCAGCGCGCCAAACTCGGCAAAGTCGCGACCATCGGGCAACGTCAGCCGTTCGCCAGTTTGTGCATCGTAGACGCCGACACGCCAGCGCAATCGCTTGGGGGCCAGCTCCAGAGCCGAGATGCGCAGGGTGTAGTGGTCGCTCCACTGGGTGCCGGCAGCGAGCTCGCTGGTGGCCAGATTGCCCTGGCCCGGATGCATATCGCGCTGAGCCACGATCACATCATGCTCGTCCACCAGATGCACGAACACGCTGTAGTTTTTGGGCAGCGGCGCGTTCAAGCGCCAGTTCAGCCGCAGCGTCACTTCGTCGCCCAGGAATATAGAGGTTGCTGCATCGCTCTGGCCCTCGACCAGTTCCAGCGCGCCATCGGCAAATCCTGCATTGATCGGTTCACTCAAGCGTTGGGTCCAGGTGCTGGCGGGTTGGGCATAGGCCGGCGCAATTACTGCAAACGGCACGGCCACTGCGACTCCCATCAGCAACGCACACGCTGCTCCCAACACGAGCCGATGGATGCGCCACAAGCCATAGGCCGTGAACGCGGCAATGACGGCGATGCAAGGAAACAACAAACGGCCCTGCGAGGCTGGTGTCAGTGAGGTCCAGCGCAGGAACGAGATGAACAGCACGAGCACCCACACGCCGCACAGCAATGCCCCGCGCCAAGCGGTTGGCGAGATGCGACAGCGGCGGCCCATCACACAGATCAGTTGCCAACCCCAGCCCACGGCCGCAACCAGCACCGTGAGATTGAGCGCGACATACACCCACTCTGGCATGATCAGGTTGAGCGTGCCAAACACGCCCCAATAGGCCCACACGAAGCCTTCGCGCTCGGTCCACAACTGGGCCAGCGTGGCCGGCACATCCCGCCGGCCCACCACATCCAGAAATGCATTCCAGCCCAGCACATCGCCATACAACACCACATTACGGACGTACCACCAGCCGGCCACAACCGCCGTGCAGGCCAACATCACCGCCACCCACAACACGCGCCGGCTTAATTTAAGGTGGGCGTTGGGATCGCGAAATCCGGCCAGCAATGCCGCCAGCCCCAACAACCCAATGAGACCCAGGGCCGAAGTTTTGCTGAGCGCGCCCATGCCCGCAATCAGCCCCGCGATGACGGCCGAGCGCAATGACAGATCCTGCCGCCGCATCAGCCGCAACGCCCACCACAGGCCCACGGTGCTGAACAACACCGCTGCGTTATCGTTGTTGAGCACGCTGCCGATGAAGGCGAACATGGGCACGCAGGCGGTGAAGAGGATGACGGAGAGACGGAGCAGAGACGGAAGACGGGGCGGCTCGGAAACCGCGACGGGGGACGGAATCGAGCCGCCCCGTCGTGGCTTCTGAGCCGCCCCGTCTCCACTAACAAACAGCTCGCGCGCAATGAGATACGCAAATGCCACTGTGGCCGTGCTCATGAGAATGGAGGCCAGGCGCGCGATACGCACGGCCAGCGCGGCGCGTGTCCACGGCCATTGCTCGGCGGGCGTGTGCAGGATGGCGTTGCTGTTGCCGTCGCGGGTTGGCACACCCATATCGGCATGCGGATTCACCCGCCGAAGCTCGCGCCAGTTGCTGTGGTCGAACGGCGCCGACAACAGCGCTGCGGCAGCGTAATACAAAGGCGGCTGACTGCCCTCCTGCCGCCAGGGTGCTTCGGCATCGGTTTGGCCGGCGCGCTGAATGGGCAGACCGCCGCCCGCGACCAGATGCTGAACGAAGGGGTAATGCCACAGCTCATCACTCGCCTCGAATAACGGCGTCACGATGCTGTAGAGATTGAACAATAAAAAAGCCGCCGCGATCAGCACAGCGGCGGCTCGTTTCTCTTGCCGGTCGGTCATTTCACGGGCAACTTAGTCGGATCAGATTTGGATTTTGGACAGAATGACAGAATGAACAAAATGTAGATTCGTTTTTGGAACGCTTCAAATGTCTATTCTTAGGACTTGCGCGGCAACCTACCTCAGACCCTTCGGGTCGCGCACGAACGCACAAGCCAGCCCAGGTTCGAAATGCGCCACCCGAAGGGTCTTGCGCTCACGTAAGCCATTCGCGTAGGTCCTATTCTGTCATTCTGTCCAAAAATTCTGATCTACTGTTTGCCAAACTAATTGGCGGGTGCGGCTGGCGTGGGCTCTTGCAAACCATCCGGTGCCGGTTGTTGTTGCTGAGGTTCGAGCGAAGCCACGCGCTCGGCGCGTTCGCGATCCAGCTTGATGAGGCCGTTGCTGACCACGTTCAGGGTGTGGTCGAGTTCTTCTTTGAGCCGGCCCAAGGTATCCAACGCATAGCCGTCGGCATCGGCGCGCATGCGCTCGGCCTCGCGGCGGGCGCGTTCCTCGATGGATTGGGCGCGGCTTTGCGCAATCGACATGATGGCCGTGTCGTCGGCCAGGCTGGCGGCTTCATCGCGCGCCATTTGTTTGATGTGTTCGGATTCCTCTTTGGCTTGGGCAATGATCCGATCATGTTCCTGTTGAATGCGTTGCGCTTTCTTGATTTCTTCAGGAATGGCCAAAACCATCTGATCAATCAACTGAAAGCAGCGGTCGGCATCCACCAGCTTCATCTTGGTGCCAGGCACACGGCGCGCCTCCAGCAGAATGGCTTCCAGCCGTCCGAGCAGATGTTGTATATCCATGCTTAAGCTTCTCTCCCCGCCTTGCGGTTTAAGCTGTTATTGTACAGCGTGCAGCCCAGACCGCACAATCTTGGTGTAAGGACGGGTGCGACAGGAAATATTCCGTGAGTTAAGCAGAACGAAAGCGAGCCTTGCCAATGGGTTGATGACGCCAGGGAATGACAGGTCTAAGCTGAAAGCTAGGCGGTAAGCGCGAAGGCAGCTTGAGCGGAGAGCGGGGCTGAGCCGGGCGGAGCATGCGAGCGGCAACGATCAAGGGCCAGTCGGATTGCCAGCGATCATTACAGATGAGATTGCGTATAGCGACCATGGGGTTGACCTGATCGGGATGCCAGCGCATACCGGCGCGTTTCATACGCGACTGAATGACGACTTTGTGAGCGGCTTCGCCCGAACCGCTGCCAATGGGCCAGTGGGCGGCATTGAACTCGACGTAGTGGATCATATTCAGGCGTTTGGTGAAATAGGCTTGGGCGTGATTGATGATCTCAATGTGGCGGGGATGAGCCGCTCCTAAATCAGCCAGAGTGGCTAGAGCCGCATCGGGGGTGTCATGGCGCAACTGATGGCGTGTGGCTTCAAACCAGGTTGTGAATTCGGGGGTGCCTTCGCCAAAGACCGCGCAGGCCTGGCTCGCCACCTATGCACCCGACGCAGAGCAGTTCGCGCTGCACGGCGAGCGGCTGGCAAAGGGGTGAGAGGAGATCGGCGCGCGCATTCTGAGCCGGTTTGCCGAGCCGGATCTGCATGCCACACTGTTGTCTCGCACGGCCATGGGTGCATTTGTGATTGACCATGAACTCGTCACCCGCAACTTTCCGGAAGGCAAAGGCAGCATCGAAATGTTGTGTATCTATGAGGTGACCGACGGCTACATCCAACGCGCCTCATTTGCGTTTGGTGAGCAGAAATTGGCGGCATGAGCGAGTATTCAGCGTTATAAACGCACTCATGCCCAACCCACACCTCATCGTTCGCGAGGCTGTAGCGGCCGATGCCGAATCGCTCTACACCCTCATTCTCGGCCTGGCCGAGCACCACAACCAGCGCGCCGCTGTTCGCACGTCTGTCGCAGCCCTACTCAGAGATGGCTTCGGAGACAACCCCAGGTTCGGCGCCATTTTGGCCGAGTCGCATGGCGAAATTGTTGGCTACACCTCATACACCTGTAACTACTCCGTCTGGCTCGGCTCGCCTTACATGAACATTGACGATGTCTTTGTGTTGGATTCGCAGCGCGGCAGGAGCGTGGGCGAAGCCATGCAGTGGCAGCAAAGCTGATGGGTCAGGCTCGCGGCTACCCCAGGATCAGGTGGGAAGTGCAAACGGACAACGTCGCTGCCATCCGTTTTTACGAGCGACTCGGTGCCACGATGAGAACCAAGGGTGTGTTTGTCTGGGACGTCTAGCGCCCCATATCACGAAACATAGCCGGGCACCTCTGACAGACTGAGATACACGGGGATGCCGCGGCGGCGCGCAATCCTCACGTCGTTGTCGGCACCCACACTGGCCCCTTCCAGCCGAAGCACGGCGTCACATCGCTCCAACAGCCGGTGAGCGACGGGGTGAAAGATCTCGTTGTAGGGCGAATCGCCAATAGTTTGGCCGCCGGCATTGCGCCACACCGGCAATGCCACCCACTCGCCGATCATCGGCACATGGCCGGCTCGAAAGAGCGCATACGACACCGATTCCAGATGCTGCAAATTGGCCGCCATTTTCTCGGGATCGTCATTGGTTCCCGAGCGATACGGGCCGGCGATCAGCACCATCATTGATTTTGCGCTATTTTCCATTAATTCTCCTTTGTCAGTCAAAAATACGCGCATAATCAAGAAAAGTCAAGCATAAACACGCATCGGTGCTAAAATTGGTGGATGCTAACGCCACTTAGAAAGCAATTCATCCTGGATCGTTTAAAGCAGGACGGCCAAATCGTCGCAACAAAACTTAGCGATGAGTTGGGCATCTCCGAAGACACTATTCGCCGCGATTTGCGGGAACTGGCGACCGAGGGCCTGTTGCGGCGCGTGCATGGTGGCGCGCTACCCATCGCCGCAGCAGAAGCGCCTTTTGCCAGGCGCCAGGGGATCGGTATTGCCGGCAAATCTCATATTGGCCGTTACGCAGCCGGCATGATTCGCTCGGGGCAAATTGTGATGTTGGATGGCGGCACCACGGCGATTCAGGTAGCGCGACACTTGTCGGCCAATCTCGCGTGCACCGTTGTCACCCACAGCCCGAGCATTGCTGTGGAGCTTGCAAATCATGCGGCCGTCGAAGTCATCATGATCGGCGGCACATTGTTCAAACACTCAGTGGTCAGTGTGGGCGCAACCGCCGAAGCCATGATCAAGCGCATCAGGGCCGATGTGTTTTTTATGGGTGTCACCGGCGTGCATCTGGAAGCGGGGCTGACTACCGGCGACTATGAAGAAGCCGCGATCAAGTTGCGGCTGAGCGAACAGTCGGCAGAAACGCACATATTGGCATCAGCAGAAAAAATTGGAGTTGCATCGCCATTCTTCATCACGGCCCTTTCAAATGTGACGAGCGTTTTGACCGACGCACTTTCTCAAAATAGTATCGTTCAAGCCATTGCACACGCCGGCGTTGCCATTACATCGGTGCCGGTCACCGATTAAAAATCAATTGAATTGCAGTTTCATCAACACGCGCTCCCGGCCTGGTGTTGACGCTGCAATCGGGAGGACAGCATGAGAAAAGTATTTGTTTCAGAACGGATATCGCTGGATGGGGTCTTCGACGCCGTTCAACACCCCTCCTTCATCCAGCGCCTGAATCACCCGCATGACCCGTTCGCACGCCTGCGTGCCAGTCAGATCCTTCTGGCCCTGGGTCATGCGCGCGATTACGGCCGGGTCATAGCCAGCCAGCCGCGCCTGAGTGAGACCATGTTGCCGGGCGCGCAATCGGCCAAGCAGTTCGCCGAAGGGATGGATGGGTCGCATGCGCCCACGTTAATGGACGTGAGGCGAAAGTCAATCGAGTTCTCAAGCGGATTGAGAAGGCTCTCAAGTGTGATTGGCAGAATGCCTTGCTTTACCACTTCCGCAGGGTTACGAGACAATGACGAGACAGATCGGGGCAGATCTATGCAGGAGGCTCTATATGAATGTTGAAGAGGAACACCTCGATGTATTGCAGAATATTGAGGTTGCCATTCAGGAGGTGTATCGAAACCACCTACAGTTACTCGACTACGATGTTGAGTGGGCGCTCAATCGGCTGATCCAGGACTATCAGCATGAGCGCAAGGCCGGCCACCCAGCCGAGACGCCGATCACAGACCCGCTCAAGCAAAGCGTGTATTCAGCAATGCGGTCGACGTGTGAGTGGCGCATGGGCCGAGAGATGCCGACCAAACCCCTGGACATCCAGCAGGTTTCTGGACCACAACGAATCGAACTTGAAACCATTATTGCCTGCCTGAAGCGAATCAGGAAGTCGGTTCAAACCTGGACCAAGCGCGAGGGCAGACAAGGTTATCTCAACTTCACCAGCGATTTTGTGTAGGCCGGTTGGTATGTCATCGAACTAACACAGGGCTTGGTGCGGAATTTCGAAAATCCTCCAAAACTGTCTCAACCAAACTGTTGCATCTTTCTCAACTCTGCTATAATGTGCTTTCGCAAGCCGGAGTGGCGAAATGGCAGACGCGCCACGTTCAGGGCGTGGTGAGCTTACGCTCATCAGGGTTCAAGTCCCTGCTTCGGCATACGAATAAAAGCGAACGAAATCTCACCAGATTCGTTCGCTTTTGTCTTAAT
>JBBQST010000032.1:0-17922 GCA_038213625.1 Thermoflexales bacterium | reverse complement strand
ATCGGCGGGGTGCCCAGCCCGTTCGATTGCTGGTTGATCCTGCGCAGTATGCCGACCCTGCCCTATCGCGTGCGCGCTCAAAGTGCGAGCGCCGGCCAGCTCGCCCAATTCCTGGCCCAACATCCTAAGGTAAAGCGCGTGTATTACCCTGGCCTAGCCAGCCACCCCGGCCACGACATTGCCCGCGCGCAAATGTCCGACTTCGGCGCGATGTTGTCGTTTGAGGTGGCTGACAAAGCAGCAGCGCTAGCCGTCACCGCTGGCGTGCGCCTGTTCACCCGCGCCACCAGCCTCGGCGGCGTCGAAAGCCTGATCGAACACCGCGCCAGCATCGAGGGGCCGGACACGAAGACGCCCCAAAGCCTCATTCGTGTGTCGGTGGGGTTGGAGCACATCGATGATTTGGTGGCCGATCTGGATCAGGCGTTGGCAGAATAACTTTTAGATTTGCAAAAGCCTTGAGTGTGCATACAATGTGCACATGCCCTTTCAATGGGATGAAAATAAGGCAAAAAGCAACAAGCGTAAACACGGCATCGACTTTGCCGATGCTGTTGCCGTGCTTGAGGACGAATCTGCCTTGACAATGGCCGATACACATCCCGAGGAAGAACGATTTATTACGATGGGAATGGATGCATTTGGGCGCGTGCTTGTGGTGGTCTATACCTACCGAGATGACGACATTCGCTTTATCTCGGCACGAAAATCCACAGGGCAGGAACGTGTCACCTATGAGAGCAAGTGATGAAAGCAGAATACGATTTCAGCACCGGTAAACGCGGCGCGGTAGTCGCCATGCCAAAAGGCAAAACGCGAATCACGATCCGTTTGGATGACGAGATCATCGACTGGTTTCGGGCACAAGCGAATGCGCAAGGTGGCGGAAACTATCAAACCATGATCAATGTCGCGTTGAAACGATATATCCGCGAGCAAGAGACCCAATCATTGGAAGAGGTGGTTCGGCGCGTGGTTCGTGAAGAGATTGGCAAGACCAAGCCGGTAAGAAGAACACGCGTCCCAGCGTAGAGACGTTCCACTGAATCGTCTTTACCCATTCACCGCAACGTATTCCACGGCGTGTCACCACTCACATCCACCACGCCGTAGCCGGCCTCGCCCACGCACGGCCCTACCACCACCAGCAATTTCGCCAGACCCTGCGCCGCACCCTGCGCCGCCACATTGAACGAGGCGTGCACCACATCGGCCGCGATAAAAATCGAATCACCTGGTTTGAGCACGCGCTTCTCCTCGGCCAGCCACTGCTCCACGGTGCCTTCCAGCACGTGAATCACTTCCTCCTGGCCAGGGTGATAGTGAAAATCATGGCCCTTGCCCGGCTGCAATTCCACCAACGCCATCATCACGCTTTTGCTACCGGTGGCCGCCGGCGGATTCAGCCACACGATGCGGCCCCAATCCAACGCCTCAAACGTCAAATCACTCGCGAGAATGAAACGTCCATTCGTGTCTTCTGCCATATCGTTCCTGTAATGGGCTGCTGGCGAATAGCGGCTGGCCGCTAGCAGCCAGCCGCTATTCGCCAGCAGCCAGCCTTCATTGCGGCGGCGTCCAACCCGCACCACTGCGCACGGTGGGTGCATCAGCAACAGGCGCAGCAGCCGTGCTGGCCCCAATCGTTTCGTCGCTCACCTGATCCAGTCGCAGGCTCAACACTTGGCTGGCCCCATCGGCGGCCATGGTGATGCCATAGATCGTATTGGCCGACTCCACCGTGCCACGGTTATGCGTGATGATGATGAACTGGGTTTGATCGGCCAGGCTCTCGATCATCAGGCGCATGCGGCCGACGTTGCTCTCGTCCAGCGCGGCGTCCACTTCGTCTAGCACGCAAAACGGCGTCGGCTTTACTCGCAAAATCGCGAACATCAGCGCCGTGGCCGTCAGGCTGCGCTCGCCGCCCGACAGCAGCGCCAATGTTTGTGGCCGTTTACCCGGCGGTTGGGCCTGAATCTCGATGCCGGTTGCATCAATATCATCGGCATTGGTCAACGTGAGCTTGGCTTGTCCACCACCAAACAGCACCCTAAACGTAGTCTGGAAGTGCGTGGCAATCGCATCAAACGTCTGCTTGAACGTCGCCTTCATCACCTCGTTCAACTCGGCAATCACCTGCTGCAAAGACAGCGACGCCTGCTCCAGGTCATTCGCCTGCTCGGTGATAAAAGTCGCGCGTTCGTTCAGCGCGTCGTATTCCGTCTGCGCCTCGAAGTTGATCGCGCCCAGCCGTTTGATCTGGTTGCGCAGTTGTTGAATGCGCTCCGAGGTGCCTTCCGGCAGCGTCTCAATCGGCTCCAACGATTCCAGCAATGTCAATGCCCGATCACGCGAATCGAAGGTCATTTGCTCGCCGACCAGCGCGGCATTCGGGTCGGCCTCCGTGCTATCAACCTCCTGCGGCCGTTCATCCGCGAACGCGTCAATCGCCCGCTCGCGCAACGTCTCCAACTCATTCTGGTGCCGCTCTAGTTCCAGCGCGGCGTGATTGGCCTTCGACTCCAACTCCAGCACCTGCCGCTCGGCCGCGCGCTGCCGGTCATCGGCCTCTGTCACGCGTTGCTCAATCGCCGCCATCTCGGCCTGAATGGGCCGCAAGCGCGCATCGACTTCCTGAATTGATGCCGCAGACTCGGTTGCCAGTGTCTCCAGCACATGAAGCTGCCGCTCGGCCGCATCGCGTTGCTCGGCCAGTTCAGCCAGTTGTGCCTCGTCGCTTTGCCGGCGCTTCACCGCGTTGGCATAGCCCGCCAGCCGCTCGCGCTTGCCGGCCTCGGCATTGCGCACCGCTTCGGCCGCGCTGGCCAACGTCGCATGTGCCGCATTCAGCGCGCCCAGCCAGCCGCCAGCCAACAACGTTTTCAAAGCATCTTCAAGCGTTTGCACGCGTTGAGCCACCACAGTTCGATGCGTCTGTTGTTGCTCACCGGCACCGTGAAGCTGTTGCGCCTGTTCATCCAACTGTGCAATCTCCTGCTCAATCTGCTCGATCTCGCCGGCAAACACAGCCAAATTTTCTTCCAGTCGCGCCACGTTTTGCTCGGCCTGATTGCGCCCATTGCGGCGCTGCGTGCTCTCGCGGGTGAAGGTGTCTCGCTGTCGAGTGGCCTCTTCCAAACCGCGCCGGGCCTGATCCAGCTCGCGCGCAGTGGCATCTCGCTGCTGAGTCGCGCTCTGCCGGCGTGCGGCCACTTCCTCCGCCGTCAACAACACCGGCACCTCTGGTTCTTCAGTCGGTGCGTCAGCAGGTTGATCAGGTTCAATCCCGCCCAGAATACGTGGGCGGCGAATGCCCGACACCAGCTGCAATGCGCCGCTGGACAATGCGGCTTCGCCGTCACGCGTCACGCACAAACAGCCTTCCGGCAATTCCAATGCCAGCGTCCGCGCCACATCCAGATCGCGGCAAATATAGGTTCGGCCGGCAATCATCTGCAGCACCGGCCGCAGCCAGTCTGGGGCGGTGATGATATTCAACACCGGCCGTGCACCGCTTTGCCGGGCCTGATCAGCCAGCACACGATCTTGATTGGCGCGCGCTTCATCCACGCCGCGCAGCCCATCCAGCGGCACAATCCGCAACCGGCCGCTGCTGCCCGAAGCCAGGGTGGCCAGCCAGCCCCGCGTGCGCACCACGCCATCCGGCGCGTCGATGATCAGCGCATTCATGTGCTCGCCCAGTGCCATGGCCACCGCCTTCTGGTCTTCCTCGCGCACCTGCAACAGCGCGCCGAGTGTGCCGCGCACACCCGGCAACTTCGCTTTGAGCGCCAGTTCAGCCAGGTCGCCACTGATCTTCTGGGCGCGCATCTCGGCAAACAGATTCATCCGGCTGGTCAGCTTCTCTTCGGCCTCAGCTGCGGCCAGCGCGGCCTGGGCCAGCGAGTGCGCGGTGCGAGCCGCCTCCAGATGCTGGGTCGCCGCGTGATGGCCGGCTTCTAACGCCTCGGCCCGCGACACGTCTTCGGCAATTCGCTGGTCCAGTTCTGCAAACCGCGCCATCTCGCGCTCACGTTGCTCAGCGAGTTGGGTATTGCGTTGGGTCGCGGTGTCGATGCGTTTTTGCAACTGGGTTTTGCGCTGGTTCAAGCTGCTGATCTGGTTTTGGGCGGCGGTGATCTCGCCGTTAATCTGCATCAGGGCCTGCTGGGCTTCAGTGCGTTGCGAGTCCAACTCAGCCCGCTCAGCCTGTCGCTCGGTGGCCGCGGCCTGGGCCGCATCGAGCACACGCTGCTGTTGGGATTGGGCATCCTGCGCCGCAAACAGGGCCGCAGCGGCATGGGCACCGCGCACGGCCAGCTCTTCCAAAACAGACTGGCGCTGAGCGGTTTCACGCTGCAGTGCCGCCCATTGGGCCTGGTAGGACGTCGCTCTCTCGCGCATGACCGCCAGCTCACGGGCGGCCGTTTCACCTTTGCGGCGCGCCTCCTCACGCTCGGGCAATACGGCGGCCAGACTGGTGCGCAACACCAGTTGTTCCTCGCGAATGGCGTTGGCCGCTTGCACGCGTTGCTGTGCTTTCTGGCGCGCCTCCTCCACCGCTTTGGCAATCGACTCACGAGCCTGGGTGGCGGTGTTGATCGAGATCCGCGTAGCCTGGTAGTGATGCCCAAACCAGATTTTGAGATGCGACAGCAACTCCGCCGCCAGCGCCTCATACTGTTTGGCGCGGCCGGCCTGGCGTTCCAGTTGGGCCAGACGCGGCGTGATCTCGTTGAGAATGTCCTTGGCCCGCTCCAGGTTGTGGCGCGTCTCTTCGAGCTTGCGCAACGCATCTTCGCGCCGGTCGCGATACGAGATGATGCCGGCCGCTTCCTCGAACAACGCGCGGCGTTCCTCCGGCTTTTGCGACAGCGCCGTGTCGACGGCACCCTGTCCAATGACGGTGTAGTTGCGCTCGGCCAGGCCGCTGTTGCCCAGCAAATCGGCAATCTCGCGCAGGCGCACACGGCTGCCATTGAGCAAATATTCGTTGGTGCCGTCGCGGTAGGCGCGGCGTCCCAACTCGATCTCGCTGTATTCCACCGGGAAGAAGCCGTCACTATTATCGAACGACAGCAACACCTCGGCCATGCTGGCCCGCGCGCGTTTGGGGCTGCCGGCGAAGATCATGTCGTCGGTGCGTTTGCTGCGCAACAAGCTAAAAGCCTGCTCGCCCAACGCCCACCGAATGGCATCGGCCACATTGCTTTTGCCGCTGCCGTTGGGGCCGATGACGGCGGTAATGCCCTCGCCAAACTCGAAGCGTGTTTTGGTGGCAAAGGTTTTGTAGCCGGTGAGGACGATGTGTTTTAACCGCATTGTGAGACTGGCATTTTACCGGCTGAGGCAGGACAGCGTGAGCATAGGCGAATCTTTTGAATAGGCAAACAAACTATGGCTGAATTCGGCGGAAGATCGTGCACGTGCACGTGACACGTTTGACGTGCACGACCTTGAGCGCTCAGCGCGTGAGTAAGGCCAAAATCGCAGCACCGGCCGCAAGCACGATCAACCCAATGGCCAGCCAGCGCAGGGCTGCGGCCAGCCACACGCCCTGGCCGTGGCGGCGATGGGCCATGTCTCCTTGGGCCAGTTCGCGGGTGTTGGCCGACGGCACGCCCATCACGCTGCCCAGCCACCACGCCTTGGCACAATATTTATACTGCCCGATCTCGCTGGCGCGGATGATGCGGGCTTGCGGGCGGGGACTCGATGAATGATTGCCAAACACAGTGGAGGCATTTTAGTCTTTTTGGCCGGGTCGGCGTCACGCCAATCGATTACAGCTTTTCTCAGCAAATACCGAACCAGCCACAGCGCTGCTTAATTGATTTAAACTTCGTGGTCCAATGGCCAAGACATCGGCGCCTGCGCGCACGAAAAACGAAGACACCGAGATCAAAGTCGTCGCATCACACCGGCGAGCTTCGTTCGACTACCTACTCACTGAACATTTTGAGGCCGGCATTGCCCTGCAGGGTGGCGAGATCAAGAGTGTGCGCGCCGGCAAGCTGGATCTGCGCGATGCCTTCGTCATGGTTCGTAACGGCGAGGCCTGGTTGATGAACGCCTACATTCCCGCCTATGCGCTTGCAACTGGCTTTGCTGGCAGCGCCGCCCACACCGGCGAGCGCCGCGAGCGCAAATTGCTGTTGCGCAAAAAAGAGATCGATGATTTGTATCGCGGCATCGATCAAAAGGGCTTCACCTGCATCGCCACTCGCGCCTACCTGAAGCGCGGCCGGGCCAAGGTCGAGATCGCACTGGCCAAAGGCAAGAAGCACTACGACAAGCGCGAGAGCATTGCCAAACGCGATGCCGACCGCGACATTGCGCGTGCGCTGGCCGAGAACTAGGGATGACTCGGATTCAGATTTTGGACAGAATGACAGAATAGACAAAATAAGATTTCGTCCTTTTCATTTTGTTCATTTTGTCCAAAATCTGCTCTGCATTTACCACAAACTTTGAAGTGGCTCCCGCCTATACAGATGCGCTTTGCCGTAAACCAAAACATCGTTCTGCTATCCTGTCTTGAGGGAAGCGGTGCCGGTGCCAACTCGCGCAGATTTCTCACAGAAACAGGCTGCAACAGGTTATTGATTAGGTTACGTCAAGGCCGCGTCAGGTCTCCGCCTTATAATTTTTGCTGGGATGCAAGATTTCGTTGTTCAGCCAGGCTTGCCGCCAACGACCCAAGCCAGTATCCGGTCCGTCAGGCCCATGCATAGCTTCCTACATCGACACTACCGCTCTCTCATCGTCCTCTCGTTGCTGGCAGCCGATGTGTTTAGCATCGTCATCAGCCTCTACGCGGCCTACTGGTTACGCAAGATTATTCCTCTGCCCGAGCCGGCCCAGGGCGTGGCCCGCTTTTTGGATTTTCTGCCGCTGCTCGTCGTGCAAGTGGTATCCATCGTCACTGCCTTCTTCTTTGCGCGGATGTATCACCGCAATCGCACGCGCTACACCACCGACGAGATGCAGGCCATTTTCAGCGGCGTCTCGATAGGCACCCTGGCCAGCGTAGCCGTGTCGGCGTTCACCTTCAAAAGCAGCTTCGACTACCCGCGGGTCATGGTGCTGTATGCCTGGCTCATCACGATTATTCTGGTGTTGCTGATGCGGAGCATTCAGGCCCAGATCCAACGCGGCCTGCAATCTCGCGGCTACGGTCGCACCCGTCTGCTCGTGGTCGGATCGGGCGCACCCGCTAACACAGTGTTGGAGCGCGCCGGGCAGAATCCTCGCCTGGGCTATGACATTGTCGGTATTGCCGGCAGCACAGCAGGTGAGATTGCCGAGCAGGTGCCTTCGGCGCGCTGGCTGGGCTCGGTCGATGAGATCTCGGCCATCCTCGAAGCCGAGATGATTGACGAGGTGATCGTGGCGATGCCCGAGGCCACTGATGAGGAGATGATCAACATCATCGGCCGATGCGATCGCAGCACGATCAGCGTGAAAGTCTTCCCAGACATGTTCCAGCTGATGGCGGGGCAGATGAGCATTGGCGAGTTGGGCGGCCTGCCGTTGCTGAATGTGCGCGATGTGTCGTTGCGCGGCTGGCGGCTGGTGGTCAAACGCACCATGGATTTCATCGTCAGCGCCATCGCCTTGGTCATGCTCTCGCCGGCGCTGGTGCTGATTGGCCTGTTGATCAAGCGCGATTCACCCGGCCCGGTCTTCTTCACCCAGCCGCGCATGGGTCTGGATGGCAAGCTTTTTCACGTCGTCAAATTTCGCACCATGCGCACCGATGCCGAACAACTCGGCAGTTGGACGGTCAAGGACGACCCGCGCCGCACGCGCCTGGGCACCTTCCTGCGCCGCAGCAACATCGATGAGCTGCCGCAGTTTATAAACGTGTTCCTGGGTGAGATGAGCATCGTCGGCCCACGCCCCGAGCAACCGCGCTACGTGGCCGAGTTTCGCAAACTCATCCCGCGCTACATGGAACGGCACCGCGAGAAGGCCGGCATCACCGGCTGGGCCCAGGTCAACGGCCTGCGCGGCGATACCAGCATCGAAGTGCGCACCCAATACGACCTGTGGTACGTCGAGAACTGGTCGGTGTGGCTGGACATCAAAATCATCCTGCGCCAATTCTGGCAATGGATTGTCGGGCGCAATGAGAATGCGTATTGACGGGTTGCTGGCGGCTGGCTGTTGGCAGCTAGCCGCCAACAGTCAGCCGCCTCTCTCTATCACCTCGCGCGCATCACGCCTTCCAACGCGGCCGCCATATCGGCAGCATCCATGGTGAAGGGCAACGCGACCACCCAGCGGCCGTTTGGATCGAGCAACACAGAGTAGACCGAATGCGGGATGTAGCGCGTCGGCTGGGTGTCGGGCAGATCGGCAATGTGCACGCCATACTTCACAGCCAGCGGAGCCACATAGTTTTTGTTGCCAGTCAGCGCCACAAAGTCTTTGTCATAGTCGGCCATATAGGCTTTTAACACCGCCGGCGTGTCGAAATTGGGATCGGCGCTGAGCATGACGAAGCGCAGTGAATCGGCAGACGCACCCATCAGCTGTTTCACCTTACCCCACCGGGCCAACACATCCGGCGGGCAATCTTTGCGCAGGCATTCGGTGCTGCCGAAATACATCAAAGCCCAGTGTCCGCGCAAAGTGGCTGTATTAAAGGGTTGGCCGTTCTGGTCGGTCAGCGCAAAATCTGGCATGACCACGGGCGAGGTCATGTAGATGGCCTGGGGCTTGGTGTTGGCGTAATACCCACTCAAGCTCTCGTTGGACGAGGCCGCCGAAGTGTCAAGCGCAGGCTCCTTGAGCAGGGCCTGCACATCGGCCGCAATTGGCTCGGCACTGGTCTGAAAGCCATACGTTTTGCGCCAGCGGCCATACCCATCCAGCAGATACGTGAAGCTGGTATGTGAAACCAGATAGCTGGCCTCGGTGCCACTGGGCTTTTGCGCCTCAAACCTAGCCCCGTATGGCAGGGCGATCTGCGCCACGATGCCAGACGCGCCGGTGAGGCCGATGAATGTGTCATCAAACGAGCCGAGGTAGCGCTTGAGCACTTCGGGCGTGTCGCGCTCGCCGTCCACCGTAATCATTGCAAAGTTGACCTGATTCCCCTGATCACCCAGCGCCTTTTTAATGCGCTTGAAGTCCACCATGGTCAGCGGGCAGATATCGGGGCAGTGGGTGTATGCGAAGACGAACAGCAACGGCTTGCCGCGCAGACTGGTCAGCGCCGTAGATTGGCCGTCCTGATTGACCAGCACAAAGTCGGGCATGGGCTGCGGCGGGTCGATGGTGACGCCGATGGGTGCGGGAGTGGGCGCTGCAACCGAGGCGGATGTGCACGCCGTTGTGCCAGACACGACCAGCGCGCACATCAGCAAACCCAGGGCGACGGTGCGAATGTTTCGCATGCTCAGAGTTCTACGACTCACCCAGGATTTTTTGCAAATCCTGGGTCATGTCGTCCGTCGCGGTGCCAAATGGATAGGCCAGTCGCCAGCGGCCCTGCGCATCCAGCAGATAGCTGAACGAGGTATGCGCCATCAGATAGCTGGCCTCGGTGCCAGTAGCCTGTTGCTTTTGGAAGCTGGCACCAAAGTCCGCGGCAATGCTCTTGACCTCTTCCGTGCTGCCGGTCAGGCCGATAAAGCTGGTGTCAAACGTCTTCATGTAGTTCTTCAGCACAGCCGGCGTGTCCCGGTCGCCGTCCACGGTCACCATCACAAAGTTCACCTTGCCGGCCTGGTCGCCCAGTTTCTTTTTCACCTGCACAAAGTCGGCCACGGTGACCGGGCACACATCGGGGCAATGGGTATAGCCGAAGAACAACATCAGGGGCTTGCCGCGTAGATCACTCAGCCGCACCGCCTGCCCATTCTGGTTGGTCAGCACAAAATCGCGCACGGCTTTGGGCGGATCTTTCACAATGCTGCTGGGTGAGGCATTGAAGCTGGGCTGGGTCAACTGCTGATACAGCACCGGCCCAAACGACAAAATCAAGCCCACCCCAAACGTGACCAGAATGGCGCAAATGACGCTGAGAATCAGGTTCGTACTGTCCTTTCTCGCTGGTTTCATGGCTTATATTTTTCAGGCTCGACCAGAGCATCGCTCTATTCAGCCTTTTGCCTTTTGCCTTTTATTGATTCTCGCGCACCGGCACAGCCACTACCATTTCCTGGCCGCTCTGAAACTTCAGCGTCAGCGAAATGGTGCTGCCCGGCTTCAAATCTTCTTTGATATTCATGAGCATGATGTGATAGCTGCCCGGCTTAAACTCAACTTTGCCATTGGCGGGAATGTCGATGCCATCGGGCATCGGCTCCATCATCATCATGCCGTTGCTCTCGGTCGTCTGGTGAATCTCAGCGGCCTCAGCCACCGAGGTTGAGAGATTCAGCAATTTGTCTGCCGCGCCTTTATTTTCAATGATCATGTACGCGCCGCTCACCGGGCCATCCATGCTGTGGCCGGCGGTTTCGGTGACCGCGTCCATCTTCATGGCCAGCGCCGGCCGCGCCCAGGCATTGGTGACGGTGATGTTGCCGGCTGTAGCCGGGCTGCTGACAACGGCGTCTGAAGGTGCGGCCGTTGGCGCTGTGGCACAGGCCGAGAGGGTTAAAGCGGCGCATAGGGCCGCTGCAAATAGGGTTTTCATGGTGTAAATTTTCTGTGGTCTTTGAATCAGAATGCTCAAGGGTTGCGTCAAAAGCCAGTTTTCGATGGCAGGTGTGGGCAGGTCTGCACGCAATCAAGATACGGCAACCCCCGCTCGTTGAAGTCCGACTTTTTGAATCTAAAGGGGAGAATCAGTCGGCTCGCGGAGGCGGCAGCGGCACAGGCAGCGCCCTCAAACGGGCCTGCGACTGGGGCAAATTGGGCGCGTTGCCAACGACAACATCGTCACCTCCACACCACACGGCGGCGGGCAGGCTGCGCAAGGCCGCGTAGAACGCCTGCAAAGTCTGCATGTCACAGCCTTTGGCGGAAATGATGGTGCCGGTGGTGAGAACAGAATCCGATGCAGCTTGTGTTGTGCTGTTTATAAAATGCCCGTTGATCTGTTTCAGATGCCATTGCGTATGTGCCGCCCACTGAGCCGCGCTCACTTTGCCGATCACCCAATGCTCATGTTGCGACAATAGCAAAACCGATGGCGACACACACGCAGTGATGAGCGTGTGCGCCAGCAGAATGAGGGGAGCCAAGTACACGAACCAGCGACGCACAAGGCCTATTGTACCGGAGCGGCCGTCTCACAAAACACATTCGTGCGAGTGCGGCATTACACATGCCAGGTGCACGAATCTTCGTCTCATCCCGCACACCCGGCGTTTACGATTGTGACATGAACACCGCTTCTTCCAATGCCGCTTCAAATGCCGCTTCCAGTACCACGCCGAATGCGCCAAAAATCGCTGGCGTGCCGGCCAACGGCCTGATTGCGCTATTAATCTTATATGTGCTCTGGGGCAGCACGTATCTGGGCATCAAATTTGCACTCATCAGTTTCCCGCCTTTTTTGTTGGGCGGCACACGCCTGCCCGTCGCCGGCCTGGTGATGTTTGCCGTGTTGCGGCTGCGTCGCACCGCCAACCCCACGCCCCGCCAATGGCTGCACTGCGCCATCTTCGGCGTGTTGTTGCTGGGTGTGGGCAATGGCGTGCTGGCTTTTGCCGAGCAATACATCTCATCCAGCCTGGCGGCGGCGCTGCTGGCCGCCCAACCCGTGACCATCGCGCTGGTGTTTGGGCTGTTTGGCAAATGGCCGCGCAAGATGGAATGGCTCGGCATCAGCGTGGGTATTGTCGGCGTGGTGCTGTTGAACCTGGACGGTGAGTTGCTGGCGAATCCGTTGGGCGTGGCCGCGCTGCTGGTCTCGATGCTGGGCTGGTCGTTCGGCACCGTGCTGGCGCGCGAAAAGCTGGACCTGCCCGGCGGGGTCATGACCACGTCCATCGAGTTACTGGCCGGTGGCCTGTTTCAACTGATCGTCAGCTTGATTTTGCAAGAACAAATGAAGCCGTTGCAGCCTCAGGCCATCGCCGGGTGGGTGTATCTGGCCGTGGTGTCGATGATCGGCTTCACTTCATACACCATCGTCATTCGGACTTTACGGCCCACGCTGGCGAGCAGCTTTTCATATGTCAACCCAGCCGTGGCCCTGCTTTTGGGGGTCTTGATTGGGGGCGAGAGCGTATCACCCATCGCCGTTGCCGGTGTCGGCGTCATCGTCATCGGCGTGCTTTTCATCACCCTCGCCCAGCGTAGAAAATGAAATAACGCATTGCGTTGTCGTCAGGGCGAAGACTTTACGTAGCCACGTCATTCCCGCGGAGGCGGGAATCCAGGCGTAACTCCAACGCTCACGTAACTGGGAGTTCTGGATTCCCGCCTCCGCGGGAATGACGGCTTGGGCTGATCGTTTCCATCAAGTCTTAGGTTCGCCCCCTGGAACAACTTAAAGTTTTTGCCTTGACAGACCACTTGCCCCTCCCTTGCAAATCTTTATTCCCGATCACGTCTCACATCTATTGATTCTGTCCAAACAATTCAGGCAACCGTGAACCGATACACCGTGGTGGTGTCGTAGGTTTCACCCGGCCGCAGCACGGTGGTGGGGAAATTCGGCTGGTTGGGCGAATCGGGATAGTGCTGGGTTTCCAGGCAGAAGCCAGCGCGCCGACTCACGACTTTGCCATCTTTGCCGGTCAGCGTGCCATCCAAAAAGTTGCCGGAGTAGAACTGCACGGCCGGCTCGGTGGTGAACGCCTCCAGCACCCGTTGCGTGGTCGGCTCCATCACTCGCGCGGCCAGCCGCAGTTCGCCCGGGGTCCCATCCACCACAAAGTTGTGGTCGTAGCCACCGGCCAACCGCACCGCCTCAAACTCGCTATCGATGCGGTCGCCGATGCGCGTCGGCGCGATGAAATCCAGGGGCGTGCCGCCCACCGTCGCCACCTCACCCGTCGGCATCAGGCCCGCGTCGGTGGGCGTGTAGTGGCCGGCCGCCATCTGCATGATGTGGTCGAGGATGGTGTCCGCGCTATTCAAGTTGAAATAGGTGTGGTTGGTCAGGTTCAACACCGTGTCCTTATCAGTAGTGGCCTCATAGTGAATGCGCCATTCGTTGTCATCGGTCAACGAATAGGTCACCTGAACCTTCAGCGTGCCGGGATAGCCCTCTTCGCCATCCTGGCTGGTATAGCGCAACACCAATGTGTTGGGGCCGGCCTCTTCCGCGCTCCAAACCACTTTGTCGAAGCCGCGCACGCCGCCGTGCAAATGGTTCACGCCATCGTTTTGGGCCAGCGTGTATTCGACGCCGTTCAGGGTAAAGCGGCCGTTGGCAATGCGGTTGCCGTAGCGGCCCACCAGACAGCCAAAAAATGGGTTGTGCTGCACATATTCGTCCAGCGTGTCAAAGCCCAACACCACATCTCCCAGCGTGCCGTTGCGGTCGGGCGCACGCAGCGAGACGAGGATGCCGCCATAAGTGATGATGCGTGCCTCCACGCCGTTCTTGTTGGTGAGTGTGTAAAGATCAACGGCGATATCGCCGGTGTCGTCGGCCAGGGTGCCAAATGAATGTTTTTGCATGCTGTAAGTGAGTCTTGGAATGGAGGCTTTAGCCGACTCCGTGCGCGAGGACGCGTGCGCATCTTGCGCCAGAGTCGGCTAAAGCCTCCATTCCAAGGAAGGTTGGGAATACGGGAATTACCTTTCCAAGTTTGAGTTTGAAGACGCAATTGTGCAAACGTAGGTTTTTTGTTGTCGGCGCGTCAATCTGCCTCACATGCAGCCGCTATGCTGTCAGGCGGAGGCGAACCCATGACTCCCCTGGACAACAGCCCCGGCCATGCGCCGCTGGGGTTACAACGCCGCTTGCATCCACTAAATCGCTTGCCCGTTACGTTCAATCTTCTGGCCGCGCTGGGCAATCTGCTCATCGTCGGCCTGTGGTTGTGGCTGTTTCGGCCCATCTACGGCCATCTCAGCATCATCTTTACCCGTGAGGATTTTCGCACCAATCAACTCATTCTGATCGGCATCCTCGTATTGTTGATCTTGCGCCTGCGACAGGATCGCACGCGTGTGCAACTGGATGCGCCGGTGCGGTTTTACGGGCCGGCCGTGGCCTGTGTCGCCGTGGGTGCATTGGGCTTCCTGGCCGTTGAGCGCTGGCTCGATATCAATATTCTGGCCGCGTGTCTGTTCGGTCTTGGCACGTATGGCGTGTTGGGTTTGTGGATGTCGCCGCGCAGTTGGCGTGAGGGGTTGCCGGCCGCGCTGTTGCTCATTGGCGCGTTGCCGTTTGGCGATTTCATCCAAGTGTTCATCGGCTACCCCATGCGCATTGCCACCGCCGAAATGGTCCGGCACGGCCTTGCGTTGATGGGCGCGCCGTCCGTCGGCCTGGACACGATTCTGGTGTTCGAGAACAGCGTGGCCCAGGTGGATCTGCCGTGCAGCGGCGTCAAGAGCCTGTGGACGGGTGGCCTGTTTCTCATCGCCGCCACCTGGATCGAGCGACGGCCCATCAACCTGCGCTGGCTGCTGATTGCGGGGGTGTTTGGCGTATTGCTGTTCATCGCCAATCTCGCGCGCGTGGCCATTCTGGTGTCGGTGGGGCAGGCCATGGGTCTGACATTGCTGGCCGAACTTCTGCATGTGCCGTTGGGTGTAATTGGCTTCGTGGGCGCGTGTGCGGCGGCGGTGCTGTTGTTGAAATCCAGCACGTCGAACGCCGTCGCACCGGCCCAACTCACACCCTCACCCTCACACACGGCCGCGCCTCGCGTGCTCACCAGTGCGCTGGTGCTGGCCCTGGCCGGCTGCAATCTCGCCTACACCGAGCGGCCCACACTGGCTCCGGTCGCACAATCGCCATCGCACATGGCGCTGCCCGCTGCGCTGTCCACCCAACCCATCGTGCTGCGCCCCGGCGAGCTGGACTGGCTCATCGAAGATGGGGCCGAGGCAGTGGAGCGGGTGCGCTTTGCGTGGCCGGGCCCAGCAGGCACATCGCTTTCACTCACCGGCTCGATGCTGCTGGTGCAAAGCACAAGCTGGCGCGCCCACCACAAACCCGAGCGTTGTTTCGAGAACTATGGCTTGCGCGTCGAACAAACGCAGGCTCATATTTTTGGGAAGGCCGATGCGGCCATGCCGGCGCGTCTGCTCTCGCTCACCAATGGCAAAGCCGAGGGCCAGCTCACCGCGTTGTACTGGTTCCAATCCAAAGACAGTGTCACCGACGACTACGGCTCGCGCCTGTGGTCGGCCATGTCGCTGCAACCCGCGCGCTGGATGCTGGTCACGGTGCTGTTCGACCAACCCTACGACATCAACAACCCTGCCGAAGCCAAAGCCCTGAGCGCACTGGCACTGGCCATGCGCGCGGCCGTGCACGAGCAACTCATGACGCAATCACCATCGTAGCGGCAAAGCACAACACCGTCTTTCAATCCACATCTTTCAATCCATACGGAGGCCTATGAAAGCATTACTGAACTGGCGCGCGTGGGCGCAAATTTTGTTCTGGTCGTGGAACGCCATTTTTCTCACCTTCATCGTGCTCGGCTTTGCCCCATTAATCCTGATCGAACTGGTGCGCGCGGTTGTTGAGGGTTGGGTGCCGCCGGCGTTTCTGGTGTATGGCAGCCTCATCGTGCTCATTCCCATCGCCTCGGTCATCATTGGCTTTGTGGCACTGCGCCGGCAGACAGGGCGTCTGTTCGCGCTGGGCTACGGCGTGCAGGGGCCGCTGATGGTGTTGCTGGCCGCGCGCTTCTTTGCCGTGCGCGAGATCACCGCGCCGATGCTGGTGTTGCTGATTGCCGCCTTCATCGGCATCAGCATCCTGTTGTGGCAACTGCTGGACCCGCGCATCAACACACGCGGCACTGCATTCAGCGTGCTGCGCGTGATCGGCCTCACTACCTTGCTCATGATCGGCGTGTATTTCAGCATCGCCATTGCGTTCTACGGCCCACCCGTAATAGCGGCTCTGGCGCGCGCCTTCGTGGAATTTCTACAGGCCATCCCGCGCATCTTCGATCGTGGCTTCTGGCAGGGCGGATTCCGCGCGCTGGCGTTTGTGCCATTCGCCATCATCGGCACCGTGTTGCTGGTGTATTCGGCCACGCTGTTTGTGCTGATGCCGATTGCCGTTCCCATCATCTATGTGCGCGAGTGGTGGCAGGCCGTTCGCGCAACGACCTCGCGCGTCGGGCCTGTGCTGAGCGGGCTGGGTGCGGCTGTGGTTGCCGTGGGTGTGGGTTTGGCCTATGTGCTGGTCAATCAACAACCCCAGCGGCAGGCCTTTGCACTGCTGGCCAAGCCCCCGGCAAATGCGCAGGAGGCCGCGGCTCTGGCCCAGCAGGCACCGCTGATCCGCGAAGGTCTGTTGAACGCCTATTTGTCGCCGTATCGCTATGTCAGCAGCGTTGGCGAAGTACTGCACATGCGCGACCTGTATGAAAATACAGTTGGCACCTCACCAGAATTTGCGGCCGGTATGCAGCAGGCTTTCGAGACCTGGCTCAGCCCACTGCTCTATCAGCCCGCCCAGGATCGCTATGAAACCACGGATGAGGACCAGCGTGGGATGAACACGGCTTTTGTGGCCGATGCTGAAAAGGCAGGGGAGTTGTACGCGCAGTATTTCGACCAGCCCATCAACAAAGCCGAGCGCGACACGATTGTGCCGGCCGTGCGCGCGAACTGGGATGTGAGCCGCGTGACGCAGGCGTGGCAGGCCGTGGACGAGCGCGAGATTCTGCTCACCCAACAGGCCATCACCGTGACCGAGCGCGAGGGCGGCGCGTATGCGGAGGTGGAGCTATACGAGGTCTACCAGAACCAGACGCCGCAGCAACAGGAGGTGGTGTATTACTTCAACCTGCCCGAATCGGCCGTGATGACAGGCCTGTGGCTGGGCACCAGCGCCGACCTGAGCGAACGCTTTGCTTATCGTGTGTCGCCGCGCGGTGCCGCCCAACAAATCTACCGCGAGCAGGTGCAGATTCGCCGCGACCCGGCTTTGCTGGAACAGGTCGGCCCGCGCCAATATCGGCTGCGTGTGTTCCCGATCGAGCCCGAGCAATGGCGCTGGGATGCCAGCCGCAGCCAGTCCACTGTGCAGGAGGCCTCCCAGATGCACATGTGGATGACCTGGCGCGTGCTGCCTGAAAACGGCGCATGGGTGATGCCGCGTCTGAGTGAGAAGCGCAATGTGTATTGGACGGCCAGTTCGATGCGGCGCGTCAATGGCCAGCCCATGCCCGCGGCTTCAGAAGCCTGGTTGCCGGCCAGTGTGCCAGCTTCAACGCCCTCGAATGCAATGGCGCGCCGTGTCGATTTTGCCAACGGCCAGACCGTGCTGGCCCTTCCACTCGCGGCCTATCAACTGCCGAATGCGCGGCCCACGAATATCGCGGTGGTGCTGGATCGGTCCTACAGCATGGCCCAGCACGCGGCCGCGCTCAAAGCTGCGCTGGCCGAGATTGCCCAGGTGAATCCCAAAGCCGATGTGTATTTGACAGCGCCGGCCATTCGCGGCGAGCCACCGACCCTGACGACATTGGATGTGTTGCAACCCAAACTCGATCAGATGCTGTATTTTGGCGGTCAGGATTCGGCCGAACTGCTCACCCAATTTGCGAGCGTGCGCGCCTTGCAGTCCACCGGCAAAGACTACGATGCCGTGCTGGTGCTGACCGACGACAGCGGCTATGAGTTGAACAACGACACGCGTGAAGTCGGCACATTTGATATGCCCATTTGGATGGTGCATCTGGACAACGCATTGCCGCTGGGTTACACCGATAAGATGCTGGAGGCGATTCAGGCCAGCGGTGGTGGCGTGGTGACACAGGTGGCCGATGCATTCATGCGCATCGCGGTGCAACAACAGCCCATTGC